>CAZFRT010000021.1:0-16000 GCA_964521455.1 uncultured Azospirillum sp. | reverse complement strand
GGAATATTCTGTCATACCGACATGAGCGGAAAACTTAACGGTTTTCTTGCGAGCAAATCCGTTAAATTCGGCATCGGCAAGAGCATATAAGATTTCGCGAGCACGGTCGGCACGGAAGTTTGCCATAAGCAAAGCATCGCCGTCTTCCATTCCCTGATAATCACCGATAACAGCCGGAATAACAAATTCGTCCGTAACTTTTTCGGCATAAGAAGCTTTGATGGCTTCTTCGGCAGTAGCATAACGCTTGCCTTCAGCTGAAAGAATGGTGTTATAAGCGGCTTCAACACGATCCCAACGTTTATCGCGATCCATCGCATAGAAACGACCTTCAATTGTGGCGATTTTAACATTGTTTAAACCGCTGATTGATTTTTCAAAATCAGCAAGGAAACCTTCAGCGGAGGAAGGCGGGGTGTCGCGTCCGTCTAAAAAGGCGTGAACCCAAGTTTTAATGTTATTTTCAGCTAAAATTTTACATAAAGCGACAATATGTTCTTGAGAAGAATGAACACCGCCCGGAGACATCAAGCCCATAACATGAGCAGCTTTGCCGTTAGCTTTCAGTGTTTCAATCATTTTTACTAAAATCGGATTTTGTTTGATTGAACCATCTTTAATAGCCAAATCAATTCTAGGCAAATCCTGCATAACCACGCGTCCGGCACCGAGATTGGTATGTCCGACTTCGGAATTGCCCATTTGTCCGTCCGGCAAACCGACATCCAGACCGGAAGTCTGAATTAAACAATGCGGATTTTCATCATACATACGATGCCAATTCGGAGTGTGTCCCATTTCAATGGCATTGTCGGGAGTTTTCGGCTCACGATAACCCCAACCATCCAAAATCATAAGCAATACAGGTTTTTGTGTCATCTTCTTTTCCTTAAATTAGAATTTATAATCTTGTCGCCATTATATATAATAAAAGATATTATAAAAGCACTATTTTCATAAAATTAATTACCATTTTTTATTTTGCGGCAATCATAATTTTCCGCCAAATTTCCGCAGGAATGTTTCCTCCGGTGATACCTTTCATTGGAGAGTTATCGTCATTTCCGACCCATACGGCACAGATATAATCGTCATTAAAACCGACAAACCATGCATCCCGATAATCCTGTGTTGTTCCGGTTTTTCCGGCGGCAAAACCTGGTATTTGGGCTTTTTTTCCGGTTCCGTAATCAATAACATTTTTCATCATTTTCGTCAGGTCGTGAACAGTTTGCTCATCAATAATTCGGTTTTGTCGGTCAACTTCTCTTTGATAAAGCTGATAACCGTCGCGGGTAAAAATCTCTTTTACGGTATAAGGCCAGGTTGCCAACCCGCCGTTAGCGATGGAGGAATAAGCCACTGCCATATCCAAAACCTTGACTTCAAATGTTCCGAGAGCAAGCGAAGGCGTGTTCTCAATCGGCGTGGTAATCCCCATTTTTTTAGCATTACGAATGATTTTGTTCCGACCTGTTTTTTCGGAGAGATTAATTGTTGCCAGATTGAGTGATTGTGCCAAAGCCCTGTCCATACTGACTGAACCATAATATTTTTTATCATAGTTTTCTGGTTTCCAATCTCCGATAGAAATCGGAGAATCATCAATAATACTGTCTCTGGTAAAACCGTTTTGCAAAGCAGTTAAATATACAAATGGTTTAAAAGAGGATCCCGGTTGTCGTAGGGCTTGAGTTGCCCGGTTAAATTGGCTCCGATTGTAATCCACACCGCCGACCATAGCTTTAACGGCTCCGGTTTTATCGAGGATAACAACGGCTCCTTGACTGACGTTTTTATGTTTGTTGGCTTTAATCGTGTCTTGCAGAACTTTTTCTGCTCGTTCCTGCAAATCTTGATCAAGCGTAGTTGAAACATAAATATCGCTGTCTCGTTCACCGATATAAGCGTTAACCTCATTATATGCCCAGTCGGCAAAATATCTGCCGCCTTGAATTTTGTCGGAGATTTCCGCTCCGGTTTTCATAGTTAAGGCGTTTTTCATTTGCTCATGGTTGATTGCTCCGGTTTCAACCATAATCTTAAGAACAACTTTTGCCCTTTCCTCCGCTCTTCTCATGCTGTTAATCGGATTATAGCGGGAAGGGGCTTTGAGCATGCCGGCAATAATGGCGGCTTCTTTAAGGTTTAAATCCCGAGAGGTTTTTTGAAAATATTTGTTGGAGGCGGCTTCAATACCGTAAGTTCCCGAGCCGAGATATACACGGTTGAGATAAAGTGTCAAAATCTGATCTTTGCTGAACTTATATTCGAGCCAGAAGGCTAAAAGCAGTTCCTGAATTTTTCGTTTGATGTTTTTCTGCGGGGTTAAAAACAAATTTTTAGCCACTTGTTGCGTAATTGTGCTTCCGCCTTGAGCGTATCTGCGTTTTATCAGATTGGTTGCCATTGCTCGTGAAAAGGCAATAATATCAAACCCGAAATGTTGATAAAAACGCCGGTCTTCGGTGGAAACAACGGCATCCGGAACAAACGGCGGTAATTCATCAAGCATAATTACTTCAGAATAAATATTTCCGAATGTAATAACTTCATTGCCGTTTTCGGCGGTAATGGTTGTGGAAGGCTGTCTTGTTCTGGTAACGACCTTTTCAATATCCGGAAGGGTAAGATAGCAATAAGTCAGATAAGTTAATAAACTTATCACCAATAAAGCAAAAAATTTTAAGAGAATATGCCGATTCGCAACCCTTTGTTTTGACTCTTTTTTTCTTTTTTTCTTTACGGTTTTTTTCTTCTTTGTCGTTTTTGCCATAAACTCAGTCCTTGCCACGATTCGCAAAATATTTTACAACTGTTTTTATTAATTATCATAAAAAGATTAAGGAAGATTTTATGACTAATATTTCAGTTAATATTTCAGCCGAACTCAAAAGCAAACTGGAAAAAATCGCTTCTAAAAACGGTCGTTCGGTGGATGAATGTGTAGAGCTTGCTCTAGCTGAATATGTTGATAATTTTGAAGACTTTTACCAAACGGATTTGAATGCTGTCAGCGGTTTGGAGCGTTCTTTCTTTTTATCTATTGGCGAATAAGATTTTATTGGCTATATTTACATTACATTTTAATTTTTTTCAAAGTGAGCGGCGATGACTAAAAAAATCTGTCTTGTTGACGGTTCGGGCTATATTTTTCGTGCTTTTTACGGACTTCCACCGATGACAAGTCCGGAAGGTGTTCCCGTAAATGCGGTTTATGGCTTTACCAATATGTTTTTGAAACTGACCAATAAAATCGGCTGCGACTATTCTTTGGTATTGTTTGATGCAAAAAGGCAAAATTTTCGCAATGATATTTTTCCGGAATATAAGGGAACGAGAAAAGAAATTCCGGAAGATTTAATTCCTCAGTTTGAAATCATCCGTCAGGCAGTCGACGCTCTTAATCTGCATTATTTGGATATGGAAGGCTATGAAGCCGACGATCTGATAGCCACTTATGCCCAAAAGGCATTGGATAAAGGCTATGAAGTGGTTGTCGTTTCCGCAGATAAAGACCTTATGCAGTTGATACGTGAAGGCGTAGAGTTTTATGACCCGATGAAAGATAAATTTTTCACACCGGAAGACGTAAAAGAAAAATTCGGGGTTCTTCCGGATAAAGTGGTTGATGTTCAGGCCTTGGCGGGAGATAGTATTGATAATGTTCCGGGAGTTCCGGGGATTGGTTTGAAAACCGCAGCGGAATTGGTTAATCAGTTTGGCTCTTTGCAAGAAATTTTGAATCGGGCGGAAGAAATAAAACAAAACAAACGCCGTGAAACCCTGATTGCCAATAAACAAAACGCGGAAATTTCTCTTCAACTGGTAACCTTGAAAAATGATGTTCCTGTCGAGCATGATATTGAGGAGTATGAATGCCGAAAGCCGGAATTGGATAAGATTATGGCTTTTATTGATAAATATGAGTTTAGAAGTCTGCGTCCTCGTATAGAAAAATGGGTTTTGGAACAGTGTTCTAAAAATCAGGAAGATAAGGAAAGTGAAGCTCTGAACGTTGTATTTAAACCGATAGAGAAACACTATGAACTCATTCGGGATGAAGAAGGTTTAAAACACTGGGCTAAGATGATTAAAGAAAAAAGGGCATTTGCTTTTGATACGGAAACAACCGGATTAAATTTTGTTTTCGATAAAATCGTCGGTTTTTCCATGGCGGTGGAACCGGGAGTTGCCTGTTATGTTCCTTTAAGTCATAAAGTGGCAGGGCAGGAGGCTAATCTGGATTTGTTCAGCAATGCACAAACAGATGTTCCCCAACAATTAAGTTTCGATATTGTCAAAAAATACCTGAAACCTGTTTTTGAAAGCAAATCTATCTTAAAAATCGGACACAACATCAAATTTGATATGCACTTTATGGCTCAGGTTTTTGGGGAAAATACGGAAATTTTTCCGGTTGAAGATACTTCAGTGTTATCTTATGTTTTGGATAGCTCTGAACATGGCCACGGAATGGATGAACTGGCAGAATTATTCCTTGATTATAGAACAATTCATTATGAAGATGTTGCCGGCAGCGGAAAAAATAAAGTAACTTTTGATTATGTGGCTTTAGATAAAGCTTTGGATTATGCTGCGGAAGACGCTGATATTACCCTTCGTTTATATCAGGTTTTAAAACCGCGTTTAATTCGGGAACATCAGGTTTCTGTTTATGAGGATTTTGACCGTCCGCTGATTGACACGTTGAAAAAAATGGAAGATGACGGAATTATGGTTAATTCTAAAGCCTTGTTGGAATTAAGCCGTGATTTTGATGTTAAGCTTCGGCAATATGAAAAAGAGATTTATGCTTTGGCGGGAGAGGAGTTTAATATTGGTTCTCCGAAACAAATCGGCGATATTCTGTTTGGAAAACTGGGTGCCAAAGGCAAAAAAACGCCGACCGGAGCATGGCAAACCGGAGCGGACATCCTTGAACAATTGGCTGAGGAAGGAAATCTTCTTGCCGCAAAAATTCTTGATTGGCGAGGTGTCAGTAAACTGAAATCGACCTATACGGACGCTTTACTGGAATTGTTGGATAAAAACAATCGTGTTCATACGACCTTTTCACAAATTGTTGCCAATACCGGTCGTTTGGCATCTTCTAATCCGAATTTGCAAAATATTCCGATACGCAGTGAAGACGGTAAGAAAATTCGAGCTTGCTTTGTTTCAAAACCGGGGCATAAAATCATTGCCGCCGATTATTCTCAGGTTGAGTTGCGTTTATTGGCGGCGGTGGCAGATGTTAAAGCTCTTAAACAAGCCTTTGCCGAGGGTGTGGATATTCATACATCCACCGCGTCAAAAGTATTCGGTCTTCCACCGGAACAGATTGACAGTAATATGCGTCGTCATGCCAAAGCCATTAACTTCGGTATTGTTTACGGGATTTCTCAATACGGCTTATCCCGTCAGATTGATGTAACGCCGGCGGAAGCCAAGGCTTATATTGACGCTTATTTCAGAGAAATGCCCGAAATTAAGGAATATATGGACAAGACCATAGAGTTTGCTCGCCGCAACGGCTATGTTTTAACACCGTTTGGTAGAAAATGTTCGGTTTTGGGAATTAATGATAAAAATAAAAGAATTGCCGCTAACGCCGAACGAGCAGCAATTAACGCTCCGATACAAGGCGGTGCCGCAGATATTATCAAATTGGCAATGAACAAGGTGTTGAGGCTTTTGCAAGTAAAAGGATATAAAACTAAAATGCTCTTGCAAGTCCACGACGAATTGGTTTTTGAGGCTCCTTTGGATGAGGTTGAAGAAGTCAGCCGCTTAATCAAAGAGAATATGGAAAACGTTGTTGAATATGATGTTCCGTTTATTGCCGAAGTGGGGATCGGCGATAATTGGGCTGAAGCACACTAAGGTTTTATCTTCCTTTTCCAGCTTTAAAAGAATGGCAAATGTTTTCAGGAGATAAGCCTGTTCTTTGTTGATGTTGTCCTTCTCTTGGGTTGGTAGAATTTTCAGGATTTTTCCGAGGTTGTTCCGGACGGGAAGCTGAGGCCGTTTGATTTGGATTTTTACGGCATTTTTCCTTGTTCAAAAGAGCTAAAAGTCTGGCTTTTGTGGCCGGTTCCAGTTGTTTTAAAAATTCGGGTGTAATTTCCGGTCTGCGGTCTGTTTCCATTTTGGCTTCCAAACAGGCAATCAGCATACGAGCCTGAAATTCGGCAGAAGATTTAGGTGAAATATCGATAATACAATTGCGTTCCCGAGCCAGTTTAACGGTATCGGCACAGTCTTTGAGGCTTGGAACTTTGTAGTTCCCGTCTTTGTCTCTTCCTTTAAGAGAAATAAAATCTTCACAGTTTGATTCCACGTCAAGGCTTTCGCCGTTGTTGCGAAGTAAAGAGGCTCTAAAACCGTTGGCTTGAAGGTCTTCTTTATATTGAGAACCCTCCATTTGGGCAACTTTTTGATAAAATTCGCGGAAAGGAACTTTCTTTTTAGGGTCTACAGGAACTTTGATGATTTCTTCTGGCTTGGTTTCTGTGTCGATATTGATTTGCTGTTGAGTATTTTGGTGAGCAAAAGTGTCTCGCAAATATTCATGCATAGATTCCATACAGTCTTTACAGAAAATTGGTTTGTTGCTGTTTTTTCTCCTTCTGTAGCTTTCCGGTTTGTAGGCGTATTCATACATCAGGCAATCCGGATCAGTACAGTGGGAGCCTAAGTTTTCGACTGTGTTTCGCCTTTCTTCATGGGTGGCATTGAATGTATGCCCCAGCTCATGCATAACAATATCTTTGAAAAAACCTTCATCGTTACCGATTGTCCCTGCAGAAAGACAAGGTCCGAATCCCCCGCCGATACCGTAAGCGAAAGTTGTCGGTCTTTGACAAACGGAAATTCGAAGTGGTTCACTGAAAGGAATATATTTGCGATTATTATTTTTCAAATTATACCATTTTTTCAAATCAACCCGGCCGTTTTCGGAGGCTTCTCTCAAAAGCCAGTCAATGGAAACGTTTTTCAGCCAATATGTTCCGTCCGGTTGTGGCTCAAATTTTTCCCAAATTTGTTGTTCATCTAAATTAGGATTGCTGAGTTTAGATTTCCGGATAATTTCTTCAATTCCGTTTTTTGTAAAAGGTTTGTCTTCCTTTACTTTGAATTTGTCTTTGTATTTGGGAAACAGGTTTAAAAAGTCTTCAACAGCTTCTCTGGTCCATTTTTTGTATTTTTCATCCAGACCTTTTTCAAACTCTAAAACAAAAACTTTTTGCATACGACAAATTCCTTTGGTTAAAATATACCAAAGGATACCATGTTTTGTATATTTTGTCTACAAAAGAAAGGGGAAAATTTAGAACATAATAGTATTTTTTTTCAAGAAATTCTGTTGGGTGAGCCAGTCCTTGGCAATGTTTTGAGACATAAAGGATTTCTTCCTTTAAGTTTCCCCACAGATATCAAAAATTTTAACGTCGACACACCGTTAAAAAGTTTTTTCAAAAGGTAATAATGATACGCGTTTTCTGGACATTGGTTTTATCTAAAATAATTATCGGAAAATTCCTTAAAACAAAGCTTTGTAAACGTCTGACAGAATCGTTATTTGTTAGGATTCTAACCTGTAAGTTATTAACGGTTTATTACCACTTGAATCGAGAGATTCCCACGATTCGCCGCAAATCAAGACTCAGATTCGTTTTGAGTCCAATCAAAAAAATTTTTAAAGCCTGTGGCGACTCCTAAAAAATATACACAAAACGCTTGAAATTTTTGATTTATTGCTTGGTGATTTTGAGATGTTGTTGTATATTCTCTAGAGCTGAAAAGTATAGAAAATAATAAGGAAAATAAGTTATGAGTGAAATGACAAAGGAAGAAATTCAGGCTGAAGAAAAAGAGTATAATGCAGACTCCATTAAAGTCCTGAAAGGCTTGGATGCCGTTCGTAAACGTCCGGGTATGTATATCGGCGATACGGATGATGGTTCCGGTCTGCATCATATGATTTACGAGGTTTTGGATAACGCCATTGACGAAGCTTTGGCCGGTTATTGTGATAAAACGGAAGTTATTCTGAATGCCGACGGCTCCGCTACTATTCGGGATAATGGCCGAGGTATTCCTGTTGGCATGCACAAGGAAGAAGGTGTTTCCGCCGCAGAGGTTATTATGACCGAACTTCACTCCGGCGGTAAGTTTGACAATAACTCATACAAAGTTTCCGGTGGTCTGCATGGTGTGGGTGTTTCTGTTGTTAACGCCTTGTCTATTTGGCTCAAACTCCGTATTTGGCGTGAAGGTAAAGAACACTTAGTAACTTTTGCCAACGGTAATGTTGTTGAGCATTTGAAAGTTGTCGGCGATTCAAACGGTCGTCATGGTACGGAAGTAACCTTTTTACCTTCTCCTGAAACATTTTCCTTTACTGAATTTAACTTTGAAACCTTGGAGCGTGCTATCCGTGAAAAAGCATTCTTAAACTCAGGTGTTTATCTGAAGTTGATTGATAATCGCGGGGCTGAGCCGAGAGAGGCTGTTTTCCACTATGAAGGTGGTTTGACCGAGTTTGTAAACCACATTAACAAATCAAAATCTCCTTTGCATGAAACAGTTATTGCTTTCAATGGTGAAAAGGACGATATTCAGGTAGATGTTGCTTTGCAGTGGACCAATGCTTACAACGAAAGTATGCTCTGTTTTACCAACAACATCCCGCAAAAAGACGGCGGTACACACCTTGCCGGTTTTCGTGGAGCATTAACTCGTACGATTAACAATTATATTCTTGAGAATAATCTTCTTAAAAAAGACAAAAACGTTATTACCGGTGAAGATATGCGTGAAGGTCTGAGCTGTGTTCTGTCCGTAAAAGCACCGGATCCGAAGTTTTCATCTCAAACCAAAGATAAACTGGTTTCATCGGAAGTTCGTCCGGTTGTTGAAAGCATTGTTGGCGACAAACTCAAAGAATGGTTGGATGAGCATCCGGCAGATGCCAAAATTATTGTCGGTAAAATTGTTGAGGCCGCCACGGCTCGTGAAGCAGCTCGCAAGGCTCGTGAACTTACTCGCCGCAAAGGTGTTTTGGATGTTGCCTCCTTACCGGGAAAACTGGCAGACTGTTCTGAAAAAGATCCGGCTTTGTCTGAAATTTTCATCGTTGAGGGAGATTCCGCAGGTGGTTCCGCAAAACAGGGACGTGATCGTCGCACTCAAGCCATTTTGCCTTTGAGAGGTAAAATTTTGAATGTGGAAAGAGCTCGTTTTGATAAGATGTTAAACTCTGCCGAAATCGGTACGATGATTACCGCATTTGGTACCGGTATCGGTCGTGATGACTTCAATATCGACAAATGCCGTTATCACAAAATCATTATCATGACCGATGCGGATGTCGACGGAAGCCACATCAGAACATTATTGCTCACGTTCTTCTATCGTCAAATGCCGGAAATTATTGAAAAAGGCTATGTTTATATTGCTCAACCGCCTTTGTATCGTGCAAAACGAGGGAACTCTGTTCTCTACATCAAAGATGAACATGAAATGGAAGATTATTTAATCCGCGGTGGTTGTGATGATGCTGTTTTAATCCGTGCCAATGGCGAACAAATTGCCGGACAAGATCTGGTATCTTTGGTTGAAAGTACTCGTAAAGTTCGTAGTTTGATTGGCTCTTTGAGCAAAAAAGCTCCGGAAAAAATCATTGAACAAATGGCTATTTTCGGTCTGTTTGATCCGGAAGTTTTGAATAACAAAGAAAAGTTCAAACAGGAAATCAGCAAACTTGATGCTCGTCTGGATTCTTTGGAAGCCGAATATGATCGTGGCTGGAAAGCTGAAATGTTGGATAACGGTTCTGTTTCTTTCTATCGTACTTTGCGTGGTGTTAAAGAAGAACATATCATTGACGGAACTATTCTTGATTCCGTGGAAGCCAAAATGGTTAACGACATGAGAGCTTTTCTTGAAGAAAACTTCCTTGAAACCTCCACATTGGTTGCTAAATCCGGTTTAGAAAAGAAAATTGCCGGTCCGGTAACTTTGGTTGACGCCGTAATGGCCAGCGGTAGAAAAGGTATCACCATTAACCGCTATAAAGGTTTGGGAGAAATGAACCCTGAACAACTTTGGGAAACAACGCTTGATCCGGAAGCTCGTTCTTTGTTACAGGTTCGTATTGACCACCTTGACGAGGCGGATGAAACCTTTGCCACCCTGATGGGTGATGTGGTTGAACCTCGTAAAGAATTTATTCAGGATAATGCTTTGAACGTCGTTAATCTGGACGTTTAGTGTTTAGGAATAAAATCCTTGACATTTTAGATAAATAGGAATAAAACTAAAAACATGCCACTTGGGACAAGTCTGTTCCGGTGGCATTTTTTTTAACTTTGTATCCCGAATTTTTTCGGGATATTTTTTTAGGAGTAAACAAATGATTTTAGAACAATTTTGTTTAAATAAAGATGTGTCTCGCCATAACAGCGTTTCTGAAAAGGATATGATTCCTCTCAAAACCAAATTAAGCCAATTCGGAGCCTACACAACCCCTAACTATGGAATGACAGAATATCCGGATGATGAATTATTTGAAGGTATTAAAATGTATCAACGGAAAAATGGTTTAAATGTAGACGGCGTCATGAAAAAAAACGGAGAAACTCTTTCATCAATGAATAAAGAATTGGCAAAACACAAACCGGCATATTTAAAATTTAATGGTAAAGAGCTGTCTTGGAATGAGGAAAATAAACCTATTCGTTCATGGAGAGGAATGTCCGGTCAACCAGATTATCAATGTAAAAAATATATTCCGGAGAGTTATAAAGGTCCGTTACCGGAAGGAAAATGGCTGGTAAAACAATCTCAGTACCAAAAATATGATGATTTATCTTTTGGGGAGAAAATTGCAAATCATACCAGTTTTATTTCCGAAAAAGTTCGGAACAAACCATCAGGAAAATGGAAAGGAGGAACAGCCGCTTGGGGAAAACACCGGATATGGTTGGAGCCGGCTGATGGAACAGATAATAAAAATCGCACCAACCTAAGCATTCACGGAGGAGAAAGCTTAGGTTCCGGTGGTTGTGTGGATTTAGCCGATAAAATGGAAGATTTTATTGAATATTTCAAAAAGTATGGCAGTGATATGATACTGGATGTTAAATATGACCAAGAATGTTGGTAGGTTTTTATTGAACAAAAGTAAAAGATTGATATTATTGTAAAAAGACAGATTCGGCAACCAGAGGGTGTATCTCATGAAAATAGAAAAACTAAAACCGATGTTGAAAAATATTCCTTACTATTTTTTTCAAACATTTAATTTCTTTTGGGGGAGTTTTTTTCTTATTTCAATTCCTCACGATTTAATGGATGATGATGTCCGTTGGGGCGGTGAAGCTTATTATGGATCTGCGTATGAATCTAAAGAAATTTTTGTCGAGCTCATGCTTGAGCTTTGTCTGATATTTTCAGGTCCGGGAATCCTCGCATGGTTTCTGTCAAAAAGAAAAAGATGGCTGGGATATCTGGTTGCCGCTATTCCTTTTATTTTTTATGTATATGCTTACGCTACAAAATATTTATGGTCATAAGAGATTAATTTATGAGGGCATATTTTATGAAAATAGAAAAACTGAAACCGATGTTGAAAAATATTCCTTACTATTTTTTTCAAACATTTAATTTCTTTTGGGGGAGTTTTTTTCTTATTTCAATTCCTCACGATTTAATGGATGATGATGTCCGTTGGGGCGGTGAAGCTTATTATGGATCTGCGTATGAATCTAAAGAAATTTTTGTCGAGCTCATGCTTGAGCTTTGTCTGATATTTTCAGGTCCGGGAATCCTCGCATGGTTTCTGTCAAAAAGAAAAAGATGGCTGGGATATCTGGTTGCCGCAATCCCTTTTATTATTTACGTATATGCTTACGTTATGAATTATTTATGGCCACAAGAGATTAATTTATGAAAGTACGCTTCTTATGTGTTAGAGTTCAAAACACTGAGCGGATTAAATTGTTGAATATTTAATCATTAAGGCTATATACTAAAGCAAATAAAAAAGGGGATAGGCCTTTATGAAGTTAAAACATCTATTTATTGCCGGAATGATTTTGGGAGCGACATCCGTTCAGGCCGGAGAAACAAATTACATTTTTGAAGGAAGTCTTGATTCTCTTTATGGTTACAGCGATGTTTCCGAACGTTTTGAGAAAAAAGACAATAATAATCACTGGCTGAATAATTTTTATCTGAACCTTGGCGTGGAACATGAGTTTAGCGATACCTACAAGTTAGGGGTATATGTTGATTTAATGGCCGGTATTGATAAAGAAATTCAAAATTTTAACAATGGCGACTGGGGACAGGAAGTTTATACAACATTGGATACTCCGCTTGGACAATTAACCGTCGGTGAGACCTATAACGTTGCCGCTCAGTTTCATGTCGGAGCTCCGGAAGTTGGGGTATTGGGAATTAATAATTCTGATATTGTCGACTTTATTTCTAATCCGAATTGGACCAGAAAAAAGCACAAAACAAGTTTTGAAACTCTAAATTCAACGGCAATGAATACCGATGGTGTGGCGGCAAAAGTCAATTATATTACGCCGGAAATTTATAATACGATTTTAGGTATTACCTATGTTCCGGACAGCTATGACCGCCGCGGTTTGATTAATAAATATGCCCGTTATGCCTCGGATGATGCTTTTATCGCCGCACTTTATAATGAAACGGACTTGGGCTTCGCTGATATGTCCGTTTCCGCCGGATATGGTGTTTATCATCAGGATGACAAAGAATTTACGGTCGGAATGAACCTTTCCCGAGGCGGTTGGACATTAGGCGGAAGTTTCCGCAAAACCTATGTTGACGGAGATGATTATGCCGTAACCAAAACCTCTGATAACCCGAGATTGCCGGATTTATTTGATAATTATCGAGAAGGAAAAGCTTGGGATGTCGGTTTAAGCTATGAAATAGGACCATATCAGGTCAGTTTGTCTTATTTCAAATCCAAAGCGGACAACACGGCGAATGAAGATGAAATTATCATGCTTTCCAACAAATATCAGGTTGATAAGAATATAGATATTTATTTAACTGCCGCTCATGTTGATTTTGAGGGAAGCAATAATTCCGTTACCGATAATAATCAGGGATATGCGTTTGTAACCGGAGTAAGTATCAGCTTCTAACATAAGGACTTGTTTAAATATGCCTAATATGCTTTTTGTTTCCGATAATGTAGATTTCCGTCAGGACATGTCTAATCAAATAAGCTTATATGCTCCTGATTTCACGATTTTTGAGGAGGAAGACGAACACACCGTGTTTGATGTTGTGGTTTTGGATGATAAACCGGAATTATTAAAAGAGTTACGGGCACATCAAATAAAATCGCCGGTAATTCATCTTTTATCCGCAGAGGAAGACAATCTTGAAGAGAGTCCGCTGAATATTATCATCTCCAAACCGCTGTCTTTGAATGACTTTTTGAATCAGCTGAAATCAAGTATCTATATTTTAGAAAACAGTGCGGAAGGATACCTGCATTTTAATAATTATGAACTTCGCCCTTCTTCCAAGGAGATATTAAATCTTCGCAATAACGAGCTTATAAAGCTCACCGAGAAGGAAGTTGCGATTATCCGCTATCTTTATAAGGCTCAAAATAAAATTGTCAGCAAAAATGAGTTATTGCAGGAAGTTTGGGGATATAGTCCGGATGTAACCACCCATACAATAGAAACGCATATTTACCGCTTACGGCAAAAAGTCGAACACGATGACTTGTCGGCACAATTAATTGTTACCGAAGACGGCGGATATAAATTAAAGTTTTAGAGGCTGATTTCAACCATAACCGGAACATGATCGGAAGGGCGTTCCCAAGAACGTGCTTCCTTTATAATTTTTGCAGAAAGAAGTCTGTTTTCCATATTCGGTGTTACCCAGATATGATCCAGTCTTCGACCTTTATTGTTTGTTTGCCAATTAGGATTGCGATAACTCCACCAGGAATAAACTTTTTCCGGTTCCTTATAAAATTTTCGAACGGCATCAAAAAAATTTAAAGATTTAAATAATCGATTCAATCGTTCCGTTTCCACCGGAGTATGCGAAACGATTTTGAGTAACTGCTTATGATTCCAAACGTCATTTTCGGACGGAGCCACGTTAAAATCTCCGCAGATAAGCATTTTCTTTCCGGTATATGCTGTTTTGTGCTGTTCCCAATATTCCGCTATATCATCCATAAAAGTCAGTTTATGAGCAAAAGAAAGATTGGCAATCGGATCCGGAATATCTCCGCCTGCCGGAATATAAATATTATTGATTTCAATATCATCAAAAACTTTAGCGGTAATATGCCGAGCATCAGTTTTTCCAACCCAGTTTTTTTCTTCAATATCTTTAAGCGGTGTTTTAGAAAGAATGGCGACCCCGTTGTATCCGGCCATTCCGTATAAAGCAATTTCCGGATACCCCAAGTTTTTCACTTCCTCAAAAGGGAAATCTTCCTTTTTTGCTTTGACTTCTTGTAGGCAAATAATGTCCGGATTCTCGTTTTCTACAAGTTTTTTCAACAGTTCAAGCCGAATACGGATAGAGTTAACGTTCCAAGTAACCAGTTTAAAAGAAGTCTTAGTCATTATTTACGTTTGCCTTTTTTCTTAAGCGGAGAAGTATCTTTCTTAAACTTAAACAAACTGTCATCAAGTTTTCCGTCTTTAACGGCATCATAAAGAGAAACAGTAATTTCCACGCTTTGTGGGTCAACAATCTTCCATTGCTTTAATTCCAAAGGGTTATTATTGAAAATAAGAGTAATTGGACCGACCTCTTTGTTTTTTGCATATTCAAGAGTGGCGGAAACGGTTCCGGCGTCTTTATAAAAATTGATAACTTTAAGACTTTTTCCGTCGATTTTAATATTATTGGCCAAAATCAGACTTGCCGGAACATCTTCATAATCAATATTTGTTACTTGATCCAAATCTTTATCATTATAAATAATGTAATTACCGTCGCTGACAATCAAAACATTAGTAGGTTCGGCATATTCCATGCGAATTTTGTTTGGCTTTTCGATATAAAAAACACCTTCAGCCGTGTTGCCGTTACTGGCTGTCTGAACAAAAGAAGCCTTCATGGTTTTGATGTTATTTAAATAATCTTCAATCTGTTTTAGTTTAGCCTCATTTTGAGCAAAAGCAGGTGTTGAAATCAATAAAACAAACAACAAAAACAATATACGCATAAGAAGATCCTTCTGATTTAATAAACGAGACAATCATAATTGATAATATTTTAACTGTCTAATAAAATATCACCTTTAAGAAGATATAATCTTAAAGGTGATATTATAAAGAGCTATACTATTATTTCATACAGCTTTTTGAGCCGGATGAAGTATTTTTACAGCTTCCTTTAGAAGATTGAGAGGATGCCGACTTGGTTTCTCTGCTGCAGCAGGAAGCGCTTTTTTCTCTTAATGACATTTCTTTTCTCCTAATATTTGATTATTTTCCGGAAGAGGAACAACCGCATCCGCAAGAAGACGGAGTTTCATCAACTTCAAATTCATCAAATTCGATTTCTACATCAGAATTAGATGTATTTTTTGATTTGTTGGCAAATTTAGATGTTTTGTTAGATTTTACTGAATTTTTCATAATATTTCCTCCTTTATGAATGGATACATCATCCATAATCAGAAATAATCAGTAAAACACATAAAACAAGTTTTATAATCTATAAGCTAGGCATAGTTACGTAATTTGAAAATCCCGTTTTCATATCCCTGAATTTTTGGGTTTTGCTCAGCCATTTCCAGTCTTTTCAGGGCCAAAGCGACAAAAGCTTTTTCCCTTTCGATCCCGATATAATGTCGGTTCAGCTTTTTGGCTGTTACCGCGGTGGTGCCGGAACCCAAAAAAGGATCCAAAATAACATCACCTTCATTACTTGAGGCTAAAATAAGCTTAGCAATAAGTTTTTC
>CAZFRT010000020.1:0-16057 GCA_964521455.1 uncultured Azospirillum sp. | reverse complement strand
GTTTAATAGCATAATCACGATAATTTTTTAGTTCATCTTCCAGAAAACGGGTGCTTAATTTTTTCTGGTGAGCTTTTGCAATGGCTTTTGTCCGGTTATAACAAAAACGATTAAGTGATTTTGAGCTTATTCCTTCAGTGGGAAAAAGAGGCATGACGTCATATTTATTTTCGGTGTCTTTGATGGTGTTAAAAGAATTTTCTAAATAAAATTTTTGCATAAAGATTCCTTATTTATTGGCTGGACCAAATGATTCGGTTAACCAAAGCAATGTTTTGAATGGTTATAGAACTTTCAATATCTTTGTTCAGCAAGTCGCAAACTTCCAATGTGGATGAGGTGCGGCGGACAAATTCATTAATAAGAACTCGCCCGTCCTTAAGCATAATAACGATTCGATCGCCTTGACGGATTTCAGAATTCTGGCTGATAATGAGTGTTGTATTTCTGCGATAAAAAGGTTCAAAAAAATCGACATCCACTTCAACAGAATAAATATTGCAGGTTGTGTCGGGAAAATGGATTTTTTCCCAATTGTAAGTAACGACTTTAGCGTCTTCAATCGGATTATTGGCTATTTTTGAGAATTTAACATAAGGGACAAAGTTTTGTGTTTCTGATCCGAAAGAGTTTTCGTTTGTGAGATTATAAAATTGCTCAAAAGTCATATTGCAGACTTCCAAAATCTTATTGATACTGTCTAGAGAAGGCCATCTTTTTTTTCCGTCCGGACGGATTCGTTTGCTTTTGTTAAAAGTTGTGGAATCCAGCCCAGCTTTTTTGGCGAGTCCGGAAGGGGACAGACCATTAATTTTTGCTAACTTATCAACAGCACTCCATACATTTTCGTACTTCATATTCACACCCTATTGCTTAAGTTTTTAACGATATAAACATTATAAAATATTCTTTATTAGGAATCAATTCTTTTTTTATATTGAAATTCCTACAACCTTATGTATAAGTTCAAAACATTAACAAATGGTTAAGGTGGTTTTTATGCAACTTTATGGAGGATAATCATGAATGAAGAATATGAGCCGTTTGACAATGTGGAAGAAGTTTGGTTTTGGTTCTGCGGTTGTCTGATTGCCAGAGGGGACGGTGGCCGAGGGTGTAAAGATTATGTGGGCAAACTCAGAAACTGTGAAATTGGCGATATATATCGGATAATAAAGAGAATGAAATTTTTGCACCAAATAAGTAATCGGCATTTGCGAACAATGGTCAAATGGGGGAATTTATATTGCCCGCCATATTATGATCGCCGAGCCAAACATAGCGAAATCCGTCTTTGGGATGAGGGGATGAAGGTTTTGGAATCTCACTTGAAAAACAAGAGGATTATCCCGTGAATATTGAACTTTTCGGATTAAAATATTTCAAAAAAGCTTATGTTGTTTTTGTTGATAATACAAGTCTTTGGTGGCTGAAAATGCTAAAAAGAGGCTTTCGGCATTGTTATGTTTTGTTTGAGGTTGACGAGCAGGGAACGTGGTTGGAATTAAATCCTATGTCTAATCAAATTTTGATAAATATGTATGAATATACTCCTGAATTTGATTATATTTCCTATCTTGTTGAGGAAAAACAAACGCTCTGTGTGCCGGTAAATATCGCTTGTTCTCCGCTAAAACCGGCTCCTGTTATGGTTTTTACCTGCGTTGAGTTTGTGAAGAGAGTGCTTGGAATACATGACCGAAAGGTATTTACTCCTCATCAATTGTATAAAAAAATACAGGTTGTAGGAAAAAAGTCTTGACATTTGATTTTTTTTGTGCTACACACTTACTCATGCCACTTGCCAGTAGTGTATCTAAAATAAATAAAATTAATCTTAACGAAGTTGATTAAAACAAGGACCCGAGACAGGGTCTTTTTTTTTATGGAGTTTTTTATGAGAAGTAAAAAAATAAAAACTCTGAAAGCTCTCAAAAATCGTTTGAAAAAAACACTGCCGGAAAAAATATCGGAAGTTATTGCCAGTTACGAAGTGTTTTCGGAACATCAGGTTCCCGAAGATGCCAAAGGTTTCGGAGCACATCATACTGCTTGCAAAGCCGCGGTTGTTCATGCCGAAACACTTTTGAAACTGGCAAAATGGACGGATGATAAAGAAATGGCAGAAACAAAAACGAATGAAGATATTTTGGAGATGATTGCACAAGCAAGAGATGAATTGAGTCGGGACGATGGAGAAGATTGACTTTTTTGAGTTTGTTTATATCTGGTTCCGACTTCAGGGATTAGGTGTTCCGAAACATCAGCGAAAAATGGCCAAATGGCTTTCCGGTCTTTATACGGATAACAATGAAAGGCAAGCTTTATTAATGGCTTTTCGCAATTCCGGAAAATCAACCGTTGTCGGATTGTTTTGTGCTTGGGCATTATATCGGGACAATTCTTGCCGAATTTTGGTAATCGCTGCTGATTATGCCCTGGCAAAGAAAATGGTGCGGAATGTAAAACGAATTGTTGAGCAGCATCCTTTAACCGTAAATTTGAAACCATCCAGATTGGAGCAATGGGCATCGGACCAATTTACCGTTAATCGGTCTCTGGAGTTAAGAGATCCGTCCATGCTTGCCAAAGGTTTAGATGCCAATATTACCGGTTTGCGGGCGGATTTGATTATTTGTGATGATGTGGAAGTTCCCAAAAATTGCGATACACCGCTCAAACGTCAGGAAATGAGAGAAAAACTCAAAGAGTTGGATTATATTCTGACGCCGGGAGGTATACAGCTCTATATCGGCACACCACATACGTTTTATACGATTTATCAAACCCGAACGGAAGCTGATAAACCGGAGACGGAGCCTTTCCTTCTGAATTTTTCAAAACTGGAAATTCCGATTTTGAATAAGGAAGGAAGAAGTAGTTGGCCGGAACGTTTTTCGGAGGAAAAAATTGCTTCAATCCGCCAACGCTCCGGCGAAAATAAATTTATGTCGCAGATGATGCTTAAACCGGTGAATATCAGGAACAGCGTTCTTAATCCGGATCGCCTTAATCCGTATAGGGAAGAATTATGCCTTACGTTTGCTAACGGAAAAACAATTCTTAAGATCGGCGAGCGGAGAATGTTGTCGGCCTCTGCCTGGTGGGATCCGTCTTTTGCAACGGCAACAAGCGATAACAGTGTTGTTGCTTGTGTTTTTACGGACGAAGAAGGTCGGTATTGGCTTCATGATTTGGAATATATTCGAGTGGAGAAGACAGATGAAGATAAAGCCGCTTCGCTTCAGTGTGAAAAAATTGCGGATTTTATTGAAAGGAATCATCTGCCGTCGCTTCGGATAGAAGTAAACGGTATCGGAAAATTTCTGCCCGGAATTTTAAAGCAGACACTCAAACGCAGAAGAATACGGGTAGCTGTTTTAGAGGTATATTCTAACAGCAACAAAGAAAAAAGAATATTGGAGGCTTTTGACGTTTTGTTGGCTGAACGTGCATTAAATGTGCATAGTCATATCTGGCAAACATCATTTATTGAGGAGATGAGGGAATGGTCGCCTCTCGGGTCGGTTAAAGACGATGCTCTAGACGCTGTGGCCGGATGCCTGCGTTCCGAACCGCTTCGTTTTCCGCCGGACGGCTTATCGGAAGAGAGTTTGAACGGAGCCAAATGGCAGGGAGGCGGGCAAGCCTTTTATGCCAAATCTGATTTTGAAATTTAAAAAGGAAACAACAATGTTTAACGAATATTACAGCTGGGTTGCGATGATTGAGATTCCGATTTTTGCCGCTTTATTCAGAATGTTGGTAAGGCAGAAAAAGGAATATGAAACGGATATTGTTCAGTGTCGGGAAGCTTTATCTGAATTTAAACTTCACGTTGCCCGAAATTATGTGTCTGTCAATTATTTAAAAGATGTCGAAAACCGTTTGACCAATCACCTGTTGAGGATAGAGAAAAAACTTGACGATGTGGGGAGAACGAGATGATGGATAAAGATACGGATATTTTAGCCCGAACAATTTACGGTGAGGCACGAGGCGAAAGCATTTCCGGACAGGAGGCAATCGCCTCCGTTGTTTTAAACCGGTTAAAATTTTCACAAAAAAAAGGACGTTATTGGTGGGGAAACAGCATAGAAAATATTTGCAAACATCCTTATCAGTTTTCGTGTTGGAATAAAAATGATCCGAATTTTGCCTTGCTTAACCGAGTGGATGAAGCGGATATTAATTTTTGCATTTGTAAGCGAATAGCTTTGCGTGCGGTTTCCGGACTTTTGGAAGATAAAACTTCGGGAGCAACACATTATCATGTCAAAAACATCCTCCCTCGCTGGTCGGTAGGAAAAATTCCTTGTGCGGAAATCGGACATCATATTTTTTATAATGACATTGAGAAATAATCATGCGTTTGAAACATTTAAAAGAATTTCGAACTTTGTTTTCGAGTCATAATTTTTGTTTCGAAAACCGAGAAGAAAACGGCTGTTTTGAAAGGTTTTGGCGTCCGATGTTCGGATATTGCGTTTCGTTAACGTGGGTCGCCTATATCTTTACGGTATGCTGGACGGCCTTGAGCGGAAAATCTTGTTCCGCCGAAGTCATTAACGCCTTGTTAGAGGCAGCATCTCTATGGAGTATGGCCCTCGGTGTTTTAGGGGTTTCTGTCGTAAGAGGAATGCCTAAGAAACCGGAAACTGATTCAAAACCTGATACGGATATTAACCAACAACACAAAATTTAAGAAAGGAAAAAACATGGGAGGAGTATTTAGATTTAGTGCCCCGTCATCGACACCGGTTGTCGTGGATAATTCGGCGGAAATTGCCAAACAGCAGGCGGAGGAAGAACGCAAAAAAGCGTTAGAACGCCAAAGAAGAGGATGGGAAGGCAATATCAAAACATCTTATAACGGTTTATTGGGGGAAAAGGAAAATAACCTTCAGCGTAAAAAATTGCTTGGAGAATGATTATGGAAAACAGACTGGAAAAACTGGTCGAACGCTACAAAAAAGCGGCGGAGAGAAAACAATATTGGGAATCTCATTGGCAGGAATGTTATGAATATGCGTTTCCGCAACGAGAAAATGTCAGTCTTTCCGTTCAGCAAAATGACTACGGAGCCAAAAAGAACATCCATTTGTTTGACGGAACGGCTCCGGATGCGGTTGACCAATTAGCTTCTTCGTTATTGGCGGAATTAACACCGTCTTGGGCGAAGTGGTTCGGACTTCGAGCCGGAAACGAATTGAATGATTCCGAGAAAGAGCAAGTTTCCGGATTATTGGAACAAACCTCGGATATTATGTTGCAAAACTTTGAGCATTCTAATTTTGCGGTGGAAATTCACCAGTGTTATCTGGATTTGATTATTGCCGGTACAGCTTGCCTGATGTTTGAAGAAGCACCTTTGGGAGAAGCGACGGCTTATCATTTTTATGCGGTTCCGTTGCGAGAAATTGCGATTGAGGAAAGCTCCGACGGGAGAATAGACACAACATTCCGTCGGTCGCAAATCACTCTGGACGGAATTAAAATGCGTTTTCCGGAAGCGGAAATTCCACTGGAGATAATTGACCGCACTCAAGAAGACAGAGGATTTAAATTTAATCTGATAGAAGCTGTTTTGCCTCGTAATTATGCCGGAGGGGCCATGGGTTATGATTATACGGCATTTATTATGAATGAAGATAATCCGTTGGCGGAAAGTTGTATTTTGAAAGAAGGAATTTTTGAAACTTCGCCTTTTATCAACTTCCGTTGGCTAAAAGCTCCGGGAGAAATTTATGGACGTTCTCCGGTGATGAAGGCGTTACCGGATATCAAAACCGCCAATAAAGTTGTGGAATTGATTTTGAAAAATGCATCCATTTCGGTAACCGGAATTTGGCAGGCCGATGACGACGGAATTTTAAATCCGTCAAATATAAAACTTGTTCCGGGAGCAATTATTCCTAAAGCGGTTGGGTCTAAGGGACTGACACCTTTGGAAGCTCCGGGAAAATTTGATATATCCCAGTTGGTGTTGGAAGATTTACGCAAACGTATCAACCACGCCTTGCTGGCAGACAGATTAGCTCAGATAGACAGTCCTTCAATGACGGCGACCGAGGTCTTGGAACGGTCGGCAGAAATGGCTCGAATTTTAGGAGCCAGTTTCGGAAGACTTCAAACTGAGCTTTTAACCCCGCTCCTGAAAAGGGCTTTTCATATATTGAGAAGGCGGGGAGACATCAAGAATTTTGACCTTGACGGCAAAATTGTTGATTTGCAATACAAGTCGCCTTTGGCATTGATGCAGGCACGCAAAGATGTGGGAAACATATCAGAGTGGATAAACTTAGTGGCAATGCTTGGTGAGCAGGGAATGTCCGCCGTCAATTTTTTTGAGGCGGCAAAATGGCTCGGCAAGACTTTAAGTGTTCCCGCTAATTTGATTGTTGAAACCAGGCCGGAGGCAACAGATGCAGGGGCTGTATGATACGGGAAAAATGACAGATGAGGAAATCAAAACGTCATTTGTCAAATGTTTTGGCAGCCGGGAAGGACGAATAGTCCTTTCATTTTTAAAAAGAATAACGATGGAGCGGTATCTCGGACCGGATTGCACCACGGATGAATTACGTCATCTGGAAGGGCAACGGAACTTAATAGGTTATATTTTTTCGCTCCTTAATAATCATCAATAATTTTTTTAGAAAGGAAAATTTATGAACGAAGATAAAACGGAAAATCTGTTGGAGCAACAGGAAGCTAAAACACCGTCTTCCTTCCGCAGATATAATTTACCGGAGAAATTTTACGACGCCGCAACCGGAGAAGTAAAAGTTGAGGAACTCGCCGAAGCTTATAATGAATTAGCTTCCAGAGATACGAACTTGGTGGAAGGAAATGTCAGAAACATTCCGGAAAGTTACGATAAATATGAAATTAACATTCCAAATCCGCTTTTGGAAAGAGATGAGGAAATTTTGAAGAGATTTCATCAGTGCGGTTTCAGTAATGAACAAGCTCAGCTGGTTTATGATTTGGCTAACGAACGGGTTATTCCGGTTATTGATCAATTGACGGTTAATTTTGAAGCTCAAAAACAATTGGAAAAATTGGTAAGATATTTCGGCGGTCAGGAACGTTTCAATGAAATTTCCCGCCAAATTTCAACTTGGGCAAAAGGTAATTTGCGTCCGGAACTTTATGATGCGTTAGGCACGACTTCCGAAGGAGTCATTGCTCTTTACAAGATGATGTCATCTAACGAACCGGGACTTGGTAAAGACGGTTTTGCGGAAGAGGAATTGAGCGAGGAAAAACTTCGCAAAATGATGGAAGACCCGAGATATTGGCGAGATAAGGATAAATCCTACATTGCCAAAATCACCAATGGTTTTGAAAAATTATACCCTGAGAAATAAAACCTCGGGGTTTTTTATTATAAATTTTTATCAATGGAGAAATAAATATGTCTACAAAAGTAAGTGAATCTTTTATCAAACAATTTGAGGCTGATGTTCATTTAGCCTATCAGCAGTCCGGTTCTAAATTAAGAGATACCGTCCGTTATAAAAACGATGTCAAAGGCTCTTCCACCGTTTTCCAGAAAGTGGGCAAAGGTATCGCCTCTCAGAAAGCACGCCACGGTTTGGTTCCGGTAATGAGTTTGGATCACACACCGGTAGAATGCGAATTGCAAGACTACTATGCCGGTGATTGGGTTGATGCTTTGGATGAATTGAAAATTAGCATTGACGAGAGAAGAGTGATTGCCAATTCCGGAGCTTATGCTTTGGGCAGAAAAACCGATGAATTGATTATCGGGGCGTTGGCAAAAGCTTCATCCGGTAATGATGTTGGTGATTACACCAAAGTAATGTCTAAAAAAGACATCTTGGATGCATTTGCCAAATTAAATGAAAACAATGTTCCGGATGACGGACAACGTTTTGGTTTGGTTGGTCCGCATCAGTGGAACGCTCTCCTGAATATTCCTGAATTTTCAAGTTCTGATTATGCCGGCGATAATCTTCCGTTTTTGAAAGGAACGGAATGTCGTAAATGGCTCGGTATTAACTGGATTATGCATACCGGTTTGCCTTTGGACGGAACACAAAGAGATTGCTTTATTTTCCACAAAACAGCAGTCGGACACGCTTCCGGACAAGATGTCAAGACCGACATCACATGGCACGGCGACCATGCCGCTCACTTCATTAACAATATGATGAGCCAAGGGGCTTGCTTGATTGATGAAAGCGGTGTTGTCCGTATTAAGTGCAAAGAAGCCGCAGCCGTAACAGCATAATTTTTTTAGAAAGGAGAAAAAACAATGGCTTTTAACAGTAAAGATTTTAGTGTAATGGCTTATGCCAACGGTTTCACTTTATGGAACTATACTTCGACAGATACCTTGTCTTCAATCAAAGATGACGGATATTTCGATGACACGGCTCCGTTTGTTCGCAAAGGAGATATGATTTTGACGGTTGCCAATAATGAATCAACTGTAGAAGGTGCAATTCTTTGCATTGGCAGTGTCAGCGACGGCAGTGTTTCCATCAGTGATATGACAGCGGTTAACGCAAAACAGGAAACAGCACCTGCTTCTTAATAATTTTATTTAGACACACTGGAATTTGGCTAGGGGCTGTTTTCGGACAGCCCCGTTTTTTTTATGATTGGAAAATTAAATGAATTATACGGATTTAAGTATTTGCTCCAATGCGTTGCTCAAACTCGGAGCGGAGAGTATTACCTCTTATGAGGATGGTACGGCCGAGGCGGAAATCGCTTCAGCGTTATATCCTTTGGTGCGAGACAGCCTTTTGTCTTCTTATCCGTGGAAATTTGCGGTCGCCCAAAAAAAATTACAGCGTTTGGCAGATAATCCTATTGCGGATTATCGCTATGCGTATCTGCTTCCGAATGATTTTTTGCGGGTAATTTCTGCCGGGGAAGGAGGACGCGGACAAGGTATAGAATATGCGATTAATGAAAATCGCCTGCATACCAATAAAAGCGAAGTTATTTTGACTTATATTTTTCGTCCGGCAGAAAGTTTATTCCCGCCTTTTTTCTGTGAAGCATTGGTATCTAAGTTAGCCGCTGAGTTTTGTTTGCCATTAACGGAGAGTAGCACCCGTGCGGAAATGCTCTCCAAAATCAGTGATGATTTAATCACCAAAGCCCGTCTGACAGACGCTCAACAGGCAACGCCGTCGTGCTTTGAGGATTATACGCTGGTGGAGGCAAGAAGATGAACAATATGGTTTCGGTCAAAACAAATTTTACCTCCGGTCAGGTATCGGAGAGTCTGTATGGCCGGGGTGATTTAAAGATTTTTGAGAACGGAGCTTCCCGTTTGGATAACGTGATTATTCAGCCGACGGGAGGGGTTTCGCGAAGATACGGAACAAGGTTTATTGAAGAATTGTCCAAGCCGGCAAAACTTATTCCTTTTGAATTTAATACTGAGCAGATTTACTTGATATGTATTATGGACAGTGAAGTAAAGGTTTATAAAAATGATGAATGTATTGCCGAGTTGGAAGGACCTTGGAAAGAGGAACATCTTCATAATCTGAACTGGACTCAAAGTGCCGACACGCTTTTAATTGTTACCCCTGATGTCCCTCCGCAAGAGATAAGCCGAAGTAAAAATGACGTATGGATGATTGATGAATGGCAGTTTTATACGGAAGATGGCTTTGTTTATTGTCCTTATTATAATTTTTTTGGTTATAAGGAAAAAATCATCCCCAGTGGTTCTTCCGGAACGGTAAATATCACAGCGACCAACGAAATCTTTGATGAAGATTATGTCGGAAGCCTGATAAAAATTAACGGCGGACTGATAGCCGTAACGGAATATGTAAATTCTAAGAAGCTGACCGGCGTTATCAAAAAAAATCTGACAACAACGCAAGAAACCTCAGATTGGGAAGAGAGTTCTTTTTCTAAAAAAAGAGGCTATCCGTCTTCAGTAACATTCCATCAAGACAGAATGGTTATCGGCGGGTCTAAAAGTTTGCCTAACCGCTTATGGTTATCCAAATCATCGGATTTGTTTAATTTTGATTTAGGAGACGGTAAAGATGATGAGGCGATAGAATTTGCTATTTTATCAGATCAGGTTAATGCCATAAAAGCGGTTGTTTCAAGCCGACATCTTTTAGTCTTTACTACCGGAGCGGAATGGATGGTCAGCGGAGATCCTTTAACACCGTCAAGTATCCAACTGTATCGTCAGACCAGTATAGGGATTTATTCCGAAAAAAATCTGCCTCCGCAACAAATTGACGGAGCGACGGTTTTTATTTCATACAACGGAAAACAGCTGAGGGAATTTTTATATACGGATTTGGAGCAGGCTTATCAGGCGAAAGATTTAACGCTCATGAGTTCGGAGATGATGAGTAAACCGACAGATGTTGTTTTTAATCCGGATGAGGCGGTTTTGTATGTGTTACAGGAAGACGGAACGACATCATGTCTGACGAGTTATCGCTCGGAAGAGGTAAACGCTTGGAGCAAAATCAAAACTAATGGAAAATTTTTGTTCGCGACGGTTATCGGTTCTGAGATGTATGTCTGTACGCACAGAGACAATCATTATTTTTTAGAAAAATTTGATAAGAGCATATATTCTGATTGTACCATTTTTCTAAACTCTGAAACGCCCCGAAAGGAATGGACCGATTTGGATGTTTTGGAAGGATTTGAAGTTGCGATTATGGCGGATGGTTTCAGTATTGATAAGCAGGTTGTAACCAACGGAAAAATAACTTTGTTAGATGAGGCGAGAGAAGTTGTCGTGGGAATACCGTACGAACATATCATAGAACCTCTGCCGTATATGGTGGATGCTCCCCGTCCTTATGCTCCGTCTGCATTGCGAATTATCTCGGGAATGTTCCGGCTTATCAATACCAGAGCTTTTTGCATAGATATCGGTTGCGGTTATTTTCAGGTTCCGCTCAAACGAGTTCATCGGGATGTTATCTTAGATTCTCCTCCTTCATATTATTCAGGAGATGTTAATCTGCGATCGTTGGGGTGGAAACGTGAAATGAAAAAGCCGTTATGGAGTATAAAAAGTGATGAACCGCTGGAGTTTACTCTGCTTTCTGCGGCGTTGAACATAAAGATTAAAGGATAAAGAAAGGAGATTTACATGGGAGGATTATCATCAATTACATCAGGTAATGTCGGAGATGCCGTCAAAACGACCGTTCGTACGGGTGGAATGGCGTTTCCGTTAATTCCGACAGCAATTGTCAGCAAGCAGTTGATGAAACTGTCGTCAGATAAGAGCGGACTGAACAAGCAACTGATGTCGCTTCAAAATTCTCAGGCTGTCAATCAAAGAAATAAAAAGAATATTTTGGAGGAACAATTAGCATCAAGAAGAGCCAGATTGGGGAGTATGGGTATATCTGTCGGCGGCTCGGCTGTTGCCCAACAGCAGGGCTTAGCCAAAAAGGCTTATGAAGACATCGCACAGGATGATACCAAATATAAAGAGCGTTATTCCGAAGTGTATGACGATTATCAAACCCGTTTGCGACAACAGTTGTTAAGTACAATAGAAACAGCGTCTAAGGTTATTAAGTAAGGGAGAAAAAAATGCCGCGTGTAAAACTGACATATAAAGAAAAGAGAAAAAAGGCTTTTGAGAAAGAACTTCCGGTTGGCGAACAACTGGATGCGATTTTAAAAGCATTTGATTTGGTTTTGCAGGAAGGCGGAGAACTTCCGTACGAAATAGTAGATGTCATTGAAAAATGGCAGGAGATAAAGTTTCGTTATCCCAAATAACATAATCCCCCCGTCGAAAACGGGGGGATTTCATTTTTGTTTTAAAATAATGAATTATCGAAATTATTTCATCTGTAACTTAACTTCATTTTAATTTTTTTTATTTATGTATATAAGCGAAAACAAATAAGAAAGCTTGATACAATGAAATATGAGATAAGCGAAGAAGTCGCCCATATCAACGGACATCCGGAGAAGTTGGTAATATTTCTGCACGGTTATATCGATAGCGATACATCTGTTGACAAACGCTTGTCTTATTTGATTGATCATCTTGAAAATACGGCCATCCATATTCCGCAGGCTCCGTTGCAATGCGAAATTCATGAGCGTAAACGCCAATGGTATTCCATGCACCGTTTTGATCCGGATGATGCCCGCAAAACTGTTCCGACAATAGAAGAATGTGCCTCTTTTTATAACCGGATGGGAGATGGCTTTAATGAAGCTTTTATGTATTTGAATCCGTATGTTGACCAATGCCTGAACGAATATCAGTTGGAAGATAAGGATTTATATATTTGTGGTTTTTCACAGGGAGCGATGTTGGCTATTTATACTTCGTTGATGCGTGAAGAAAAAATCGGCGGTTGTATAAGTTTCAGTGGGATTTTTGCTCCGCACAAATACCTTATGAAAAATTGGAATACCACACCAGATATGCTCCTGATTCACGGTAATGCGGATACCTTGGTTCGCTACGAGGCGATGGAGTTTAGTCGGTCTCATTTGGCAAAAATAGGTTGTTCAACAATGACACACACGGTCGATGGCGGGCAACATGCCATCAGTGAAGACGGATTAAAACAAGCCGTAAACTTTATTAAGCAACATTCTATAAGAAAGGTTGCGGTCTGATAAGTCCGCCGTCTTTCATTAATTTATTTTCATTGCGTTCCACATTCAGTTCAGAATCTTTTCCGATGTTTCTTTCATAGATTTCACCGAAATTTCCGATTTCAGCAGCAGCTTTTCTGACCCAATCAGCTTTAAGTCCGAACTTTTGCCACAATTCCGGATTATCTCCCAGAAGGTTTCGAGTAGAAGTCTCTTTGGTACCGATGAAAACTTTAATGTTTTGGGAGGTAATATCTCTATCTTCAGCCAGTTTGAGAGCGTTGATAACCCATTTGGCAATGATTCGAAGTGTAATATTGTCTTTTGCCACATAAGCGTAAATCGGGTTAACGGCAATAGATTCTGGCAATAAAATCACATCGTCTTTTCCGGCATAATTTTTGTTTAGAACACTTTTCAGATAGATGGCATTTCCGGTCAATATCGGACAACGTTTAAGTAAGAAGGCTTCTCTGGCTTTATTTTCGGAATTAAACAACAACGGGGCTAAATCAAGTTTGTATTTTTCGCTGTATTCCTGAAGGCGGCTTAAGTCTTCCGAATTTGTAACCGTGCAGACTTTACTGCCTTTGTACGCCTCCATGGATAATGCTCCGTCGATTTTTTTTGCCAAAAACATTTGTTGATCATAGTAAAGTACATCAACCGGAGAGGCTTTTCCCGAGAGCTCGGTACTGGCAGAATAGGGAACACTGCCGAACATAATGTCTATTTTGTTTGTCTTAAGAGCTTTATCTGCGTTTGAGGAGGAGACGTTTACTATTGCAAAACGGTCACTTCTGCCGAATATGGCCAAAGAAAAAGCTTTGCAAAAATCAACGTCAATTCCGCTCCAAATTCCATCCTCGTCTTTTTTTGCATAAGTGTCGGAAGACAAATCCGTTCCACAGCGAACAATGCCTCTGGTTGTAATGTAGCGTAATCCGGCATCGGCGGCAAAAACATTTTTGGCGGCAAGAAGAGAGAGAAAACAGCAGATAAAAAATTTAAGTTTCATTTTATTAACCAATTTTGTATTATAATAAGTAAAGATTTTCTACAATATAGGGCATTTTTTATGAAAAGTAACTATTTTTTGCGACTTATCATCGGGTGTTTTATGCTGTTGGGTGCGAACAGCACTTCTGCCGCCCCGATAAGCGAAACCGAAGCCAAAAGTTGGGCGGAAGAAAAAGGACAAATGCTTCTGGAAAGTTTTTCGGAACCAAACCTCGGAAAACGCTACGAGAAATTAGATGAATTGTTTCTGAATTATGTCGATTTGGAATACATCGGAAAATTTGTCATGGGCAAATACTGGCGTCAGATGACTCCGGAACAGCAAACGGATTATCAGGCACTTTTTCGTCGCTATGCTCTGGCAATATATAAAAGTTTCCCATTGAATTTTGATGCCTCAAAAATCAAATACGAAATCGGTCGGGCTCAAACAAGCCCGTCTTATACGGATGTGACAGCTCTTATTAAGTTTGAGACGGAAAAAGAACAGAAACAATCAGGTATAGAGAATATTCTCATAGAATTTCGTCTGCATCGGATAAACGGAGAGATTCGCCTGATTGACTTAAAACTTGCCGAAAGCAGCCTGATTCTCTCTTATCGCAACCGTTTTGCCGAGATGATTATGAAGAATGACGATGACATTATTTGGTTCTTGGAGGATTTGGAGATGATAACCGCTTCGGCAGAACAGACAAACGAAGAAAAACTGCAGGATGAGGAATACTGAAAATATTATAAAAACTCCTTGAATTTATGGAGATAAACTTATATTATCCACGTTAGTTTGTTTAAAATTAACGTGGATTTTTGTTATGAGTGAAATTAAAGTAAGATTTGCCCCGAGCCCGACAGGATTTATGCACATCGGCAATACCAGAACAGCGTTGTTTAATTGGCTTCTTGCCAAAAAGCTCGGCGGAAAATTTATGCTCCGAATTGATGATACGGATTTGTTGCGTTCTAAAAAAGAATATGAAGACGCCATCCGCGATATTTTAACTTGGCTTGGTTTGGACTGGACGGAAGAAGCCAGACAAACGGCTCGTTTTTCCCGCTATAATGAAGTTACCGAAAAACTCAAAAAAGAAGGGCGGATTTATGCTTGTTATGAAACGCCGGAAGAACTGGAGTTCATGCGTAAACGTCTGATGAACAAAGGCTTGCCTCCGATTTATGACCGTGCTTCTCTGAATTTGACAGAGGAGCAGATTAAAAGATATGAGGCAGAAGGACGCAAACCGCACTATCGTTTTAAATTAATTGATGGTGACATCGTTTGGAACGATATGGTTCGCGGAGAATGTAAATACACGGCTCAAAATCTGAGCGACCCGATTATTATCCGTGAAGACGGAAGCTTTTTATATCATCTTCCGTCCGTGATTGATGATGTTGATTTCGGGATTACGCATATCGTTCGCGGCGAAGACCATGTTACCAATACCGCTTCTCAGGTACAGATGTTTGAGGCCATCGGCGGAAAAGTTCCGACCTTTGCCCACTTGCCGCTTTTGACCGGAAAAGAAGGCAAACTTTCCAAACGTTTGGGTAGTTTGGGCGTAAGAGAATTACGTGCCGAAGGTGTGGAAGCCATGGCGATTTGTTCTTTTCTTGCCAAACTAGGAACCTCCGAAGCCATTGAACCTTTCTATTCTCTGGAAGATTTGGCACAGTCTCTGGATTTGAGCAAAATCGGCAGGGCTCAGCCGAAATTTGATGAGGAAGAACTGAAGCATTTCAATACCAAGCTTGTTCATGGTATGCCTTATGAAAATGTCAAAGACAGAGTTAATATTGATGAAGAATTTTGGACAGCGGTCAGACCAAATTTAACAGTAGTTGACGATGTCAAAATATGGGCTGAAATTTGTCATCAAAAAGTTGAACCTGTACTTGAAGATGAGGAGTTAACCCAGGTAGCTGCCGAGGTTTTGCCACAAGAGCCGTTTGATGAAAATACATTTAATGTTTGGCTGAATGAAGTCAAAGCCAAGAGCGGAAAGAAGGGTAAAGAACTTTTTCATCCGTTGCGTAAAGCCTTGACCGCTCAGGAAAACGGACCGGAGTTAAAAATTCTTCTGCCGCTTATCGGTCGTGAAAAAGCATATAAAAGACTAAAAGGCATTGCCGCCTGATAATACCACATAGAGAAAGGAACTGAAAATGCAGGATATATATTTGAGCAATACGCTGACTCGCCGAAAAGAAAAATTCGAGCCGATTGATTGCCGTAATGTGAGAATGTATGTCTGTGGGCCAACAGTTTATGATAGAGCCCATTTGGGCAACGGCAAAACACCGGTGTCTTATGATGTTTTATTCCGTCTGCTTCGTTATGTCTATGGAGCGGAACACGTTACTTATGTTTCCAACATTACCGATGTGGATGATAAGATATTAAACAAGCATAAGGAAACCGGAAAAC
>CAZFRT010000019.1:0-16938 GCA_964521455.1 uncultured Azospirillum sp. | reverse complement strand
ATTTTTTTCATTTCTTTCATAAGAGGTTTTACTTTTTCTTTTCCATCCTCGCGGATTTTTTTTGCCTGTTCACGCTGTTCATCAGTTAAGTCCAAATCTTTTGCCAGTTTTTCGGCCATTTTTTCGTGTCTGGCTTCCATTTTTTCGTGAAAGGCCGGATCTTCATGAGGAGGAAAGTCCGGATGTCCTTTGGCATTGGCAGAGGCTGCAAAAGCAATCATAGAAACAGCACAGCATAATGTGATAAGTTTTTTATTCATAGTTATTCTCCTTTTAAATGTTGTAATTTTTCACTCAAGATTTTTTTAGCATTAAATAATCTTGACTTAACAGTCCCTACCGGAAGTCCGGTCTTTTGGGAAACTTGTTCATAACTCATTTCTTCAAACTCAATGAGATAAACAATTTTCCGCATTTTGTAAGGAAGGCTATCCACGGCCTTCAAAATTTGTTTCTGACGGCTTTGAACATCCAAACGTTCTTCCTGATTATCCGGAGAAGCAATATTCTCCATCGCCTCTTCATCATCCAATTGAACTGCTGAAATCTTGTATTGGCGAGATTTGAAATAATCTCTGCAGACATTGGCGGTAATCGCTCCTATCCATTGGGAAAACTTACCTTCTTCTTTATAATTATCCAGATTTCTCCAAGTCTTAATATAGACTTCCTGTTCAATATCTTCGTTATAAGATCCGGTCAATTTTCTGATAATGGCTCTTATCCGACTTTTATTTTGTTCTATGAGCTGCTTCATTTAACCGACCATCAATAATCCGTATTCATCCGTCGGCAAGCCCATTTCTTCAATGACAGAGCCGTTTTCTGTTACCGAAACTTCCGAAGATATAATATCATACGCACTGTAACTTCCCCAATCATAACTTGATTTTTGAGGATAAAAGGTGCCTAATCCCAACACGCAAACCAACATACACATTACCGCTTTTATCCGGTTATTGCGTCTTTTACGGGCAAAGTACATCGGCTTGGCTTCTTTCAGTAATTTTGATATATCTTCCATCGTTTCATCTCCCTTACACAGACTATAACGATACTTTCTTAAAAAAAGTTCATTTAAAATTAAAAAAAATGCCGAAAAATTTCCGGCATTTTAATTTTTTTATGAAAATTAGGCGTTTATCTTGCGAAAATAGAAATATTCGACAATCTCGACACACCCGTACAGGATAACGTATAATCCCATCAAAGCCGTTAAGGTCAAAGCCCCTACACTTGGGTAAGCCAAAATTAAAAAGGCAAATAAAATGCCCAGCACACCGGCAATAGATGTCCATTTCCAATTTTGTTCCTGTTTGGACATTTGATAAGCCGTTACCAATTGAATAATCCCTACCGCCAAGCACCATAAGGCAAAAATAACCGGTAAAGAGGCTGCTGTTACACCTAAATTACCGACAAAAATAACGCCGACAAAAATATCCAGCAGTCCGACCAGCATATACCAACCGGAATCTAACGAAAAAGAAGCCATAAAGTATCCGGCACCGACAACAATGAAAATAATCCCCAGATAAAGAGCCATGGCAACTAAAGTTGCGGCCGGGTTCATCCAGATATACACACCCAACAAGGCCATCAAAATACCGGCAACCAAATGCCATATATTGTTTGTTTTAAACATATTTGTTTCAGGCATAGTGTTTCTCCATTAATTAAATTTAAGACCTGTTTTACTTAATCATCCTTTTGAAATTTCAAACCTATACCTCACCTAAAGAACTATTTTCTCAAGCGGGTGATTTTCTCGGCAATTTGTTTTGAAAGTTCTCCGACCAAGCGTCCCTGCTCCTCAACCAAAACATCATACCCTTTTCCTAAAGGGGCCGTCAGATAAGTTTGTTCTCGGGTCAGTGTTTGACCGTTTCTATCTAAAATATTCCACCAAGCTTCCAAGACGACATTTTCACCGAAAACACCGCCGAATTTATTGATTTCAACAAAAACCGTATAGTTAAAAACTTCTCGCCCGTAATTTTTCGGCTTAACCAAAATTTGCGGAAGATATGAAGAAATATCATCAGCAATTGTTCTCTGCAACATAACCGACAACGGCTCACTCCAACGGTTTAATTCCGAAACATTCAATTCAACCGAATCTTTTTCGGCGGTTACAATCTGTGGCTTATCCATATACACAGGAACCTTAACCTCTTCAATACCGACACTGAAACCCTTATAAGATGTCAGAGGCTTTTCAACCTGACCAAGCGGTCGGATACTGTAAAACTTAGACTGCGGAGACGTTCCTGTTTCAATACATCCCGCAACCAAAAGAAACAAAAACGCACTTAAAACTTTTTTCATTTTAATATCCTCCTTTTCCTTTAAGCAATGCTTCCGGATGACGTTCAAGATAATCGGCAAAATTTCTTAAAGCTTTGGCCGCTTCATTGACATTTACCAATGTCCGATTTAAGTTGTCCAGCATTTCAGAGGTTGACGCTGTATTGTCTTTTACAACCGTATTGACATTGGTTACTACATCTTGAACTTTCGGCAAAAGTGTCGGCATATACTTATTTAACTCTGCAAAAAACTTATTGAAATTCTCGACACTCTCCTTTATCGGAATATTTTGTATTCCTTTTGAAATTTCACCCAGTGAAGACAATGTTGTCGGAATTTCCAGATACCCTTTATGATTGCTTTCCGGGTGCAGAACTATCGGCGTATCCGGCAACATTTCCAATTCAATCATCAATTGTCCGGTCAGATAGCTTTGTGCCGTCAGTCTTGCCCGCAGCCCTTTTTTTATCAACTCATCCAAAAGGGTTTGTTTGGTATAGTACTCATCCACTGAGGAAATATTTTGTTTGGCCTCTAATTTCACATAAACGGGGATGCGGAAATTAAGATCCTTGGCATCGGCAATCAAGTCTATTTTAGCCACTTTTCCGATTTCAACCCCTTTAAACACCACTGATGATCCCACATTCAGTCCTCGGATTGATTCCTCAAAATACATGACTAAAATATTTCCGCTGTCAGCAAAAATTTTTCCTTTCAGGTATGTCCCGAAAACTATCAGCAGTACGGAAATCCCCACAATCATAAATAAACCTATTTTCTTTTTATTCGGTTCCTTATGCATTTTCTTCAGCCCCTCTGGTTAAAAAGTTATACACTTTGTCGTTCGGCGGATTTTTCAGTAACTCTTTCGGGTTTCCGCGACCTTGAATACTCTTGGTGTCACCATCCAAAAAAATTGAATTGGTTCCGATGGCAAAAATTGATTCCAACTCATGGGTTACGACAACAATTGTCGTTCCCAAACTTTGGTTTATATCTAAAATTAAGTCATCCAACAGTTTGGAGCTTATCGGATCCAAACCGGCAGACGGCTCATCAAAATAAACAATTTCGGGATCCAGAGCCAAGGCTCTGGCCAAACCGGCTCTTTTCTTCATTCCACCGCTGATTTCTGAGGGATAAAAATCCTCAAACCCCGCCAAACCGACCAACGCCAATTTTAACGACACCAATTCTTGTATCAGCTTTTCAGAATAATCCGTATATTGTTGTAACGGGAGGGCTATGTTCTCCGCTAAGGTCATAGAACTGAACAAAGCTCCGCTCTGATACAAAATCCCGCATTTTTGCATAATTCTGTTTCTCTCAACGTCATCCGCTTTGGTAAAGTTCTGCCCGTCAATAAAAACCTTTCCTCTGCGTATCGGCGTTAATCCGGTCAACACTCTCAACAGGCTGCTCTTGCCACAGCCGGAACCTCCCATAATCACAAAAATATCACCTTTGTTGACATCAAAGCTGATTTTATCCAACAGCACAAAATCTCCGTAAGCGATTGTGAGGTTCTCCACCTTTATTTGCGGTTCTGTTTTCTTCATATTCCCATCACCTCAAATCCCCAAGTAATGATACCGGTTAAGACAATCATCCAGACAATTGACGAAACAACGGCTTTGGTTGTTGCAACACCCACACTGTCGGCATTGCGTCCGCAGTTCACACCGTAATAACATCCGCATAAGGCAATAATTATTCCAAAAACAAAACCGTGGAATAATCCGACCAGAAAGTTTCCCATTTTCAGAGCATCCAGCGAATATTTCAAATATTCTTGAGGAACAATATCCAGCATAAAAATCCCTACGGCGGCTCCGCCCAAAACACCCATAAAATCAGCCAAAATTGTTAAAAACGGCATGGTAATTACCAATGCCATAATTCTGGGCAAAACCAAAAAATCCGTTACGGGAACACCCATGGTTTTTAAGGCATCAATCTCTTCGTTTACTTGCATGGTTCCTATGGTTGCCGCATAAGAAGCTCCAGTACGTCCCGCCATAATAATACCAACCATGATTGCTCCCATAATACGACTCATGCCGATTGCCACCAAGCTGGCAACATAAATCTGAGCTCCGAAAGTTTTTAACTGGATGGCTCCGACAAAAGCCAAAATCAGTCCGACCATAAAACTGACCAGAGAGACAATCCCTATTGCCTTGTAGCTGCATTCTTCCATGGCAAACATGAAATCGACTTTCCGCATAACAGCCTGTGCGGTAAAGAAACGCCCGACGGATATGAATGTTTGTTGCATAAACGCCAACCCTTTCTTTATACCGGAATGGACTTCCAACCCCCATGTCCCGATAAATTCCAAAAAAGGCAAGTGTTCATTTTGCGGTAGAGCAGGTTTCCGATTAACTTTCAAAGCCAAAACAATCAATCTTTTCAAATTATCAGGCAAGTCTGAGGCATTAACTTCTATTCCCTCAGATTGTGCCGCTTTGCTGATTTCAAACAAAACAACAACCAAGGTGGAATCCCATTTCCCGAGATTTTCCCCGTTAATTATGATTTCTTTTACAGACTTTTTTTCTATCGCCGTGAAAATTTCCGCCTTGGCGACTTCATTATCAAACTGCTGATAATCGCCTGAAAGGATAATTTTAAGTTGTTTGTTTTCAACGGCATAATCTAATTTCAATATCTTATTCCCGCAATTTATTAAAAATCAAAAGTGTTTTGCCATATCCTGACGTTGACAAAATCTGCTTTATCATATACTTATTGTGTAATAGGATTTCAATCGGACAGATGAAAAGAAACCGGAATATGCCAGAAAATTTACATCATACGGAACTGCATGAACATAATGGGCAGGACTTGAAAAAAGTTCTAGAAAAAATGCCGAAGGAAAACGATTTTATTAAAGCCTCCGACATCTTTCAGCAACTCTGCGATCCTACTCGTTTGCGGATTTTGTGGTTGTTGGCTCACAGCGAACAATGCGTTAATAATATTGCTTTAGCAGTTGATATGAGTACATCCGCCGTTTCTCACCACCTTCGCACATTGCGTCAAGTCGGACTTTTGGTTAATAGAAGATCCGGAAAAGAAATTTACTATAAACTCAGTGATGATAAAACCGCTCAGCTTATTCACAAAATGATTGATGATATTTTTGAAATGAATTGTCCTTGGTAGGCTTATTTTTTATATTTTAAGGCTCGCATAGCATTTAAAATTGCCAATACAGAAACACCGACATCAGCAAAAACAGCTTCCCACATGGTTGCCATTCCGACAACACCCAAGCCCAAAACAACAAATTTAACACCTAACGCAAAAATAATATTTTGTTTAACAATCTTCAATGTTTTTTGAGAAATACGGATTGCCGTTCCGATTAGAGACGGCTCATCCGTCATAATAACGATGTCTGCTGCTTCTACCGCCGCATCCGAGCCGACACCGCCCATAGCAATCCCGATATCGGCACGAGCCAAAACCGGTGCATCGTTAATACCGTCTCCGGCAAAAACCAATTTGCCGTCCGGCGATTTTCGCTGTAACAGAGCCTCAACCTTCTCAACCTTTTGAGCCGGAAGTAACTCCGTATAGACTTTATCCACCCCGATTTTTTCAGCCACGTTTTCTCCTGCCGAACGTGTATCTCCGGTCAGCATAACCACCTGTTTTACGCCGAGGTGTTTCAAATCGGCAACAGTTTGTAGAGCATCCTCTTTTATTTCGTCATCAATGCGTATCCAGCCGAGATATGTTTTCTCTTCCGCCACATAGACGATTGTTCCGCCCTCCGGAGCCTTATGCCACGTAATGTTCATATATTCCATCAATTTGGCATTACCCACATAGACTTTTTTTCCGGACACATCGGCTTTTATCCCCTTCCCCGGAATCTCCTCAAACTCAGACACTTTTTTTACATCCGGACGGCGAAGGCTTGCCTTGCGTATAGAAACGGAAACCGGATGAGATGAATGCACTCCTGCAGAAGAAGCCAGATATAAAAGCTCCTCCTCGGAAACACCCTCGGATTTAATCTCCACCACGGAAAAACTTCCCTTTGTTAAAGTTCCCGTCTTATCAAACACAACAATTTCCGTATCGGCTAAAGCCTGCAGATAATTTCCGCCTTTTACTAAAATTCCGTTACGGGAAGCAGCTCCAATTCCGCCGAAAAAGCTCAGCGGTACCGAAATAACCAAAGCACAAGGGCAAGAGATGACCAGAAACGTCAAAGAACGATAAAACCAGTCTCCCCAAACAGCTCCTTTTAATAACAAAGGCGGCAAAACAGCAATTATAACCGCTGACAAAACCACCGCCGGTGTGTAATAGCGGGCAAAACGAGTGATAAATTTTTCCACTTCGGCCTTTTTACTACCGGAATTTTCCACCAAATCAAGAATTTTTGCAACGGTTGACTGTCCGTATTCCCTGGTCGTTTTCACTTCTAAAAGCCCGCTGACATTTATGCAACCGCTGATAATCTCTTCCCCTTCAAAAACCTCTCGAGGAACAGACTCTCCGGTTACCGCGGATGTATCAACCAGAGAATGGCCGCTGATAACCACACCGTCCAAAGGTATTTTTTCTCCGGATTTAATAATGATAATATCTCCAAGGTTAACCTCTTCGGGACTGACTTTTTTTATTCCGTCTTCGGTCTTCAGATTAGCATAATCCGGACGGATATCCATCAGAGAGGCAACAGAACGACGGGATTTGTTGACAGCATAAGACTGAAAAAGCTCGCCGACCTGATAAAATAACATAACGGCAACCCCTTCCGAATATTCTTTTAAAACAAAAGCTCCGAAAGTAGCAACCATCATCAGAAAATTTTCATCCAAAGCATTGCCTCGGAACAAATTACGAAATGCTTTGCGGATAATCTCCGTACCAACCAAAAAATAAGCCGCTGCATATAAAGCCAAAGAAATCCACTGCATATCCCTACAAATAACGGCTGTGATATACAATGCCAAAGAGAGGAGAATTTTATACAGTTGTTTCTTAAGCTTCATCTTATTTATCCTACTTTCTGAAAGTTACATCCGCATCCACTTTTTTTACCACGGCTTCGATTTTATCAATCAGTTTGGTAAAATCTTCTTCCGTTGCTTCCACTGTCATTTTCTGGCTCATAAAAGATACCGTAGCGGAAATAACACCTTCCAAAGACGCAACGGCATTTTCAATTTTGGCAGCACAATTGGCACAATCTAAATTTTCGAGTATAAATGTCTTTTTCATATCTACACCTTTTATTATTTGAACAGTTGTTTTAATGTTTATATTTAAGAAGTAACATGTATTTGATAGACTGTCAATCATTTTTCGGGTTAACTAATAAAAATTATATTTTGCCATTTCTTTTGTTTTGAGGCATACTATGTATATGTGTAGCATGTGTGTAAGTGTGATATAATTATTCCAAGGAGGGAAAATGAAAATTATATTATATCCGCTTTTCGTATGTACATACTTACTGATAAGTCTTGTTTCCTCAGCGGCTGAAGAAAATGAGGTTTATACTCTTTCTTCTGATCATGAGATTTCACAAGACAAGATAAGGCAGATCGCAACCGCTTCTCTTGAAGAAATTGTCAAATACATCAAAGCTGGAAATGATGTCAACATCCGGGACACCAGAGGAAATACTCTTTTACAATTTGCTATTAAAGAAAGTGAATCTCCTGAAGTCGTGGAAACGCTTATTCGTGCCGGAGCTGATGTCAATACCGCCAATACCGACGGATTAACCAGTTTGATGATAGCCGCCAGACAAGCCAACAATTTTGAATATAATCTGGGGCAAATGATGAATCATGAAGAGCTTGAAGGTATTGAATTAACCGAAGTAATCAAAAACAATAATACCAAGAACCTTAAAATTGTTGAGGCTCTTCTTAAATACGGAGCCGAAATTAACCTTTCCAACGATGATGGTACTACTCCTTTGATGTATGCCTCCACCAGCAACAGCAACCAACAGATTATAAAGCTCTTAATTAAATACGGAGCCGATGTCAATCAAATTAACGATAAGGGAGAAAATGCTCTTATTTATGCCATCAAATATTCCACAGATCCGGAAGAAACAGTTAATCTACTGATTGAAAACGGAATAGATACGAACAGAAAAGACATTCACAAAAAAACAGCTTATGACTATGCCGTTGAACGAGGCGGATTTTCTCCGGAAACCTTACAGCGGCTGTTACTGAAAAAAATAATCTAAAAAAAGGCCGCAATCAGCGGCCTTTAATATCTTCAATAATCTTGACGAAACTGCGTTCGGTCAGAACTTCCGGCAAAACCATTCCATCCGGTATCATTTTGCTGAACAAAACATAGAAAGGCAGTCCTTTCCTTCCGAATTTTTCCATAAAATCAAGAACTTCTTCATTATAATTTGTCCAATCAACCTCTATCAAGACAAGTTTTTCTTCATTCATCAGACGCCGAACCTGAAAGTTTGAAAATACCGCCACGTCATTATACATACAGGTCAGGCACCAATCAGCTCCGACTGCAACAACTACAACATTGTCATCTTTCACATAATCGGCTATTTCCTGATAATTGATAAATTGCAGCTTGCTTTCCAGATTAATTTTCCGGTGTCTGCCAAAATGGCGATTAACATCCAACACCGAGAAAAACATCAACAACAGGCACAAAACAATTATCGTCCAATTAATCAGATGATAAGATAATTTTTTAATATCTGATTCCTCCGGCAAAACTTCTATTTTTTTTACCAAGGAACTTCTCAAGGCGATAACAATAACAAAAGCCAGCAGATACAAGCTCAGATGAATAATCGCTTTAACATCCGTCTGAGCATATAAAACACTCATCAGCCAAACCATTGTTAAAATCAGCATCAATATCATAAAACGAGAGAGTTTGTTCATCCAGGCTCCCGGTTTAGGCAGATAAATCGAAATATCAGACACAAACAACAACATCAGGTAAGGAACAGACAATCCCAAAGCTACAGCGGTCATTACTACAAAAATATCAATCATAGAACCTGATAAGGCAAAACCGATTGCCGTTCCCAGATAAGGAGCTGTACACGGAGTTGCCATCACAACAACCAACACACCGGTCAGAAAGTGCATTATTCCATCTTTATTTTCAGTTTTTCCGGCTAATTTGTTAAGCCAATCCGGTGTTCTGAATTCAATCAATCCGCAAAGTTGAGCGATGAACAAACTTACCACAAAAATCATTAACACCAAAAAAACAGGATTTTGGAATTGCATTCCCCAACCAATAGAATGCCCAAGATATTTCAACAGGCACAACACCGCAGAAATGCCCCAAAATGAAAGGAATATCCCCAAAACGGTTAAAAAGAATTCTTTTCTGAGTTTTCCTTTGCTTCTTTTTCCAAATCCGGTCAATGAAATCAGCTTTAGAGAGAGAACCGGAAAAACACAAGGCATAAAGTTGAGGATAAAACCACCGAGAATCGCAATCAAAACTATTCCCAGAGAGAGTTTATTCTGCATAAAGTCAAACCAAGAGGCTTCTTCCGCTCTCACTTTTTCTCGGAAAGAATCATGCTTATTATAGCGAACCGTTACTTCAAATTCTTTTCCGATTAAATTATTTTGCTTTTCTTTAGGAATCAGGCGAACCGTAATTTCATCATCATTAATGGCAATTCTCGGACGCTGAAATTCAAAATGTTCTTCGCTATCTACAAAAACATCCACCTTTGCCGTATCTCTTAATTGCTTATATACCAGTCTTAAAACCTGTCCTTCATCATCTCCGCCGTTATCAATAACAGCAGCCTTTAATTTCAAATCTCCTCCTGTTTGAGGCAACAGGTTAAAACTCTGGGTAACAAAATTACGAACTACCGAACGGAAGATTACACCTGGATGAAGTGTCATCTTCGGATGATGAACCACTTCCCGACATTCTCCTGTTTCTGTCCGGCAAAGGGTAAATTTAACCTCTGCGGACAGTTTCAGATCGGATTGGCTGTCTTTGAGTTCAAACAGTACCGGTATGGCAAAATTTCCGTTATATGCGATTAAATCATTATCAGAACCTGCTGAAATAATCCTTTCCGGATACGGACGAAAGACGGAAGATTTTTCCAGATTTTCGGAAGCGGAAAAATCAAACGACGGAGCCGGTAAATTCCCTTTTTGATAAGCAGGTACGGCATAACCGTCAATGATATTGAAGTGCACAGCTCCGCGAACGGTCGTCTTGTCTCCGATTTTGCTGTCTTCGGTAATCAGTCGAACCCAGCTTTCATCCTGCTTAACCCATTCGCCCATGCCATCGCGACCGCTGAACGGATCCTCATAGAACAATCCGTAAAACGGCAATTTTTTCCATTCAAGCTTTTTGAGCATGCGGCTGAAATTTTCAAAAGAATCAGCCGGCATTTCTTTTTCTGTGTCTTTAATATATTTTTCTTTAAAGGCTTTATAATCCCTTGAATCCGGCCCGTAAGAAAGAACTTTTTTGAAGTCTTCAATAACGGCAACTTCATCCGGCTTGGTTTCGATATATTCTCCGTCGTATCCGGTATCATAATCCTTTTCAGCGACAATCAACGGCGGTTCTTCGGGAACCAGCATTTTTTCCTTAGCTTTGTTATATGTATCACGAACAAAACGATAAAACCTTACGCCATCACGAACCCATTCCGAACGGTCATACAACTGTTGGGTTGTTGCTCCCGGAAAAAATTTGGCTAAATCATCGGTTAAATCTTCAAAAATCATATCTCCCGGATAATTTTTTTCAAAAAAGCTTCCGATTTCCACAACCGTGTTTATTTGATCTTGGAGTGTGATTTCCCGAGGCAAATCCTCATCCGTCAACTCCAATTCCACTTTTCCCTCTTCTGCGGCAGGGCAAATCATGCCATTCAGCAAAAAGCAAGCAAAAAATATGAGATAAAAAATTTTTTTCATTTATTCAGCACTACTTTAAAAAATATGTTTTTAAAATACTTTATTATGTGATAGAATACAAGTGTTGGTTTGATGATAATAACAATCGGATTGAAGAGTTATGATTATAAATGATGGAAATTATTTAACGGGAAAATGTCTTGCCGCCATGCCTAACATGGATGACGAGCGTTTTTCCAATTCCCTGATTTATATCTGCTCACACACCAAAGACGGGGCAATGGGTTTTGTGGTCAATAAAAAAATCAAAGAATTCTCCTTTGCGGATTTAGCTAATCAACTTCCAATCAGCACCCTAAAACCCATTGAACCAATTGATTTGCATCAGGGCGGTCCTTTGGAGAAAATCAGAGGATTTGTCATTCACTCTACCGACTATATCAAAGCCGACACAATTGTTATTGACGAGAGCATTGCCGTTTCTTCATCCATAGACATTATTACCGATATTGCCTTTGGAAACGGTCCTCGTGAAAATCTCATCGCTCTCGGGTACGCCAGTTGGGCTCCCCAACAATTGGAAAAAGAAATTATCAACAATTCATGGTTGGTTACAACACCGACACCGGAGCTTGTCTTCCGTACCAAGGATGAGGAAAAATGGCAAAAAGCCGTTGATACGCTTGGTTTTGACCTCAACCATCTGTCTTTTAGAACCGGTCGTGCCTAATTTTGCATTCAAAATACGCTAAATAAACTTTTGGGAAAAGATCAGATTTCTTCGCAAATTTTAGAAAGAAGGAACTTATAATCCCGTTGCCGAAGAGCTTGAACAAAGTCGAATTCATTTTCATCCAAAGCAAATCTTCCGGAAAAACGAAAATCTATCTCCAGTAAGGAACACGCCCGCATAAATACATACAATGTTATGCGTTTTTCTCCCTTTTCAATTTTGAAAATATCATTTTCATGGAGGTTCAGACGCAGAGCCACGCTTTTTTGCGACATTTTCTTTTTAAGCCGATATTTTCGCAAAACCTGACCAATACTCTCATAAAAATGTTTCTGTTCGGACATCCGTTTTTGCTTGTCTAAGGCCTCAACTTCACGTTCTCTGTCCCGCTCCAATTCCCAAAGACGTCGATAATCAAAATTTTTCCACCAATCATCGTCTTTATCAATCAGCATTGGTTCCTCCATATATAAGAAATCCCACCTTTTGAACTCAAAGGTGGGTGAATCCCGGGGCTATGTGAAGAAAGTTACTCGCAATAAATAACCGCCTGCTACTATAATAAAATATTATGCAACATACTTGCACCGGTTCACCCATAAACAAGGGTAACCAGTGATATATATAATCACTTAAAACGGTGTTAGTATCATTTATTAGGCGGTACTAACACCGCCATTGCGAGTATCAGGGATTCTTCACATCCCCGAACCCTTGGGTTCTAAGCTGTATTACCAGCCTGAAGCTAACTTACAATAAAGTTTAGAATCTTGCAATATAAAAAAACTCCCTGTTACCGATGAGATAACAGGGAGTTTTTTTAAGCGACCTGACCGTGGCAATGCTTATATTTTTTGCCGCTTCCGCAAGGACATAAATCATTACGAGCAACTTTTCCCCAAGTTTTAGGGTCTTTCGGGTCGATTTCCTGTTTAGCGTATTGGAAAGGAACAGCTTTCTCCTCCTCCGCGGAAGAGTTATTTCCGACCAAAGACTGTGGTTGCTCGTGGATTGCCCGAACATTTTGCGGACGAGTGTTCTGCTGTTCCAGCGTATCGGCTGAATCATTTTGAATACTTACACGACACAACAGAAACGTTGTTTTTTCACGTAGTTGGTCAAGCATGAGAGAGAACATATTAAACGCCTCTTTCTTGTATTCATTCAGAGGATCTTTCTGTCCGTAAGCACGCAAAACAATGGTATGACGCATCAAGTCCAATGTCGCAATATGGTCTTTCCACAACTGATCCAAAACCTGAAGAAGAATATTTTTCTCAACCAGACGCATTAATTCAGCAGGAACATCCTTGTTCTTTTCGGCCAGATTTTCTTCCATGGCGTTGATAATCCGGTTTTCCATTTCATCAGCGTCAATTTCTTTCTCTTCAGCCCATTCTTTAAGAGGGAGAGAAAATCCCGTGATACGGGTAATTTCCTGCTTTAATTCCTCCAAAGGCCATTCTGATGGAGTCAAATGACGCGGCAGATAAGAGGATACAATGTCGGAAACATATTCCTGACGCATATCTTTCAGTGTATCGGACACATCTTCCGTTTCCATCAATTCCTTACGCTGTTCATAAATAACCTTTCGTTGGTCATTCATCACATTATCATATTTCAGAAGGTTTTTACGAATATCAAAGTTACGTTCTTCAACTTTCTGTTGAGCTTTTTCCAAAGCCTTGCTTATCCACGGATGGACAAGAGCCTCACCTTCCGGAAGTCCTAGTTTTTGGAGCATGGCACTCATTCTCTCGGAACCGAAAATACGCATCAAGTCATCTTCCAGAGAGAGGAAGAATTTGGATGTTCCCGGGTCGCCCTGACGTCCGCCACGGCCACGCAATTGGTTGTCAATACGACGGCTTTCATGACGTTCGGTACCCAGAATATATAAACCACCGGCTGCAAGAACCTTAGCTTTTCCTTCCTGAATTTCGTTTTTAATCTTGTCTTTCAAAGCCTCAACTTGCTCCGGTGTTTCATTACCGGTCAGTTCCTCTTTCAAACGCATTTCCATATTACCGCCAAGTTGAATGTCGGTACCGCGTCCGGCCATATTGGTGGCAATGGTAATCGCACCCGGAACACCGGCTTGTGCCACAATCGCAGCTTCACGTTCGTGGTGGCGGGCATTCAAAACCTCAAAACGGACTTTGCTTCTGGCTCTCAGCATTTCGGCAATCAGCTCGGATTTTTCAATGGAGGTTGTTCCCACCAAAATCGGCTGTCCTTTTTCATGACACTCCAAAATCGTATCAATAATCGCCTTATACTTTTCTTTTGCGGTACGATAAATTTCATCATGGTGGTCAACCCTTTGAACCGGACGGTTAGTCGGAATTTCCACACAAGCAAGACTGTAAATGTCGTTAAACTCGGCTTCTTCGGTCATTGCCGTACCGGTCATACCGGAAAGTTTCGGATACAAACGGAAGTAGTTTTGGAAAGTGATTGACGCCAAAGTTTGGTTTTCAGACTGGATGTTTACACCTTCCTTGGCCTCAATTGCCTGATGCAAACCATCACTGTAACGTCGACCTTCCATCATACGTCCGGTAAATTCATCAATAATCACAACCTTCCCGTCTTTAACGATATAATCGACATCGCGGATGTGCATTTTATGAGCACGCAAAGCCTGATTAACATGGTGAACCAAGCTGACGTTGGCAACATCATACAAACCGCCGTCCTTAATCAATCCGACTTCTTTGAGAAGTTTTTCAACGTGTTCCATACCGGCTTCCGTCAAAACAACCGTTTTGGCTTTTTCATCCATTTCATAGTCAGCATCCACCAATTTCGGAATCACTTTATTGACGCTGATGTATTTTTCTGAAGAATCCTCTGCCGCACCGGAGATAATCAACGGTGTTCTGGCTTCATCAATCAAAATGGAGTCAACTTCATCGATAATTGCATAGTTAAAAGGTCTTTGTACCATATCGGAAAGCGAAAATTTCATATTATCGCGAAGATAGTCAAATCCCAATTCGTTATTGGTACCGTATATAATATCAGAATTGTAAGCTTTGCGTCTTTCATCATCATCTTTGCCATGGACAATATAATCCACGGTCAAACCCAAAAAGCGATAAACCTGTCCCATCCATTCGGCATCGCGTTTGGCCAGATAATCGTTCACGGTTACGATGTGAACACCCTTGCCTTCCAAGGCATTAAGATAAGCGGCAAGAGTAGCAACCAAAGTTTTACCTTCACCGGTTTTCATTTCGGCAATCATCCCGTTGTGCAGCACGATACCGCCAATCAACTGAACATCATAATGACGCTGACCAAGTGTTCTTTTGGCGGCTTCACGAACAGCGGCAAAAGCTTCCGGCAGCAAATCATCCAGTGTTTCTCCCGAAGTCAGACGTTTTTTGAATTCCTCTGTTTTGTTCCGCAACTCTTCATCGCTTAATTTGATAAATTCAGGTTCCAAAGCATTAATACGCTGAACGGTTTTATGTTGTTTTTTTACAAAACGATCGTTGGCACTGCCAAACACTGCACGGGCTAAATTACCTAATAACATTTATTTTATACCTTTTATATTATATACAAATTCCTTTTACATTTAGTGTTTATACACCATAAAGTCAATACTTTGAACTTAAGTTATAAACTTATCAAAAAAATATCTTGGAATAATTCACGGATATATTATATAACAATGAAAGTTATAATTTTTACCGGAGGATATGATAATGCAGAAAAAATATGTTGCTTTAGCCGCTTTCTCCTTGGCTTTAGGGGGCATTTGTGCTGCCCAGGCGGAAGGCAAAAACGGTGTTGCCGCCGTTGTCAACGGAGAAGAAGTCAAAGTCGCCGAAATCAGAGATAGCTACAATGACAATAAACAAATCAAAGGAAAAGTTTCTTTTGATGATTATTATTCAAAAGCTTTGGATATCTATGTAAACGGCAAACTTTTGTATCAGGCTGCTGAAAAAGCTGATATTGAATCTACTCCGGAATACAAAAAACAGTTAAAAACCGCCAAAGAAGAAATCGCTCGCAAAGTTTACCTTGAATCAAAGGTTGAAAAGAAAGTAAACGATGCCGAAGTTAAAAAACTTTATGATGAATACACCAAAACTTTCAAAGGTGAAAAAGAAGTCAAAGCCAAACACATTCTGGTTCAGGATGAAGCAAAAGCCAAAGAAGTTATTGCCAAACTGAAAAAAGGTGAAAAATTTGACAAGCTGGCTCAGGAATATTCCAAAGAACCTGCCGAACTCGGCTACTTTACAAAAAACATGATGGTTCCGGAATTCGGAGATGCAGCTTTTGCCCTCAAAAAAGGTCAATATTCTCAAACTCCGGTCAAGACCCAGTTCGGTTATCATGTGATTGAAGTTGAGGACATCAGAACTTCCAAACCGGTTTCCTTAGAGCAAGCCAAACCGCAACTGGAAGGTATGATTATTCAGCAGGCAATTGCCGAAGAGTTTGAAAATCTTCACAAAAATGCCAAAATCGAAAAATATGACCTGAAAGGCAAAGCTCTTCCGGCTGCCACACCTCAGGCTGTAAAATAAAGGAATCTGACTTTAACAAAAAAGCTGCTTAATATTAAGCAGCTTTTTTATGTCTTTTTTGTTTTATCACTTCAATTTTTGACTTCATATATTCGTTTTGTTCTTTGCTTTTTCCCCCGTCGCGGATACATTTTTCAAGGATTTCTATAATTGCGGCGGCGTTTTTATTTTCATTTAAGGCAATCATGGATAAATTATAAACAACGGCACGAAAAATCTGATCATCAGACACTTGGAGTTGATCAGCAATCATCAGATAAGGCGGGGTATAGCTGTCTTTTTCTTTTCTATGACTTAAATCATATGCGGACTTTTGAATTTTGCGGGCGATTTCTTCCGTAATTCCGGAATCCGGCTTGGAATTAAACATTCTTCCGGTCTTTTGGACCAGAGATTTTAATTTGTTAATGATGGCAAATTGTTTTGAAAATTGAGCCATAATTCATTCCTTTAT
>CAZFRT010000018.1:0-17504 GCA_964521455.1 uncultured Azospirillum sp. | reverse complement strand
AGCTAAACGCAAGCGAGGGTTTTTATCCGGTTCAGGCAATCCGCTTTTAGCGGCAATAGTAATATCACGGGCTAACTTGGCGAATACCTTAGCTTTTTTGGCATCCTGAGCTCCTTTGCGGTACATGATGTTTTTAAACTGGGAGTGTCCAGACATTATTAATCTCCTTCAAACTTTTATTATCTCTTTTGTTGACGGAAGTTATACGTCAAATCAATAACTCCCGCAAGATTTTTTTGAAAAAAACTGTTTATTTTTTCAGAATGATGTAATCAATTTTCTGCTTACCGGCATCCAATACTTTGATTCCCACCCCGCGAATATTGATAATTCCGGGTTTGTTCGCATAACTTAAATTCTCAAAACGACCGCTGTCTCCTTGCGAATTGGCATAATCAAGGTATGTAAAGACCATCCTGTCGGCTTTAATTCCTTCATACTTAATATCAAATCCCTTAACAGGTTCCGTTTGCTCCGTCCGTGATGTTGTTACCGGTTCCAAACGCAAATCTGCCGGATAAGGAATATAGTCAGCGTCCAACAATACCAAACGTTTATAACGGATTTGCCCCAACCGCCTGCTTAAACTTCCGTCTCTTTTAACCAAAACCATAAAATCGCTTTTATCTTTATAAGTCGGAACCAACAAGAAACTTTCATCATCAATAACGACCTGCCCGATAACGTGTTTCAGCTCATTTTTCTTAAAGAGAACAGGAATAGACGCTCCATTCAAAGCTCCGTCCATATTGGCACGTAAATATTCTGCTGCATAAAAATCCTTGCGATATGTTTTGGCATCAACAACCGTATACCCCTTATATGCGGTCAGAACTTCATTAACCGGCATTCCTTTGTCCGTAATATATTCGGTCTTTACCAACTTACTTCCCTGATCAAAATAAGTAATAGGATACGAACTCCACCGTTCCACAAAGCTCTTACGACTTTCCAAAACGGACATATCACCTGCATAAATACAGGCAGACAAGGAAAACAAAGCAATCAAGGCCGATATTTTTTTCATCTTATCATCTCTTTTTAGTATTTTAATAATGTTTAGTAATATACTATAATCCGAAGATAGTAAATAATTGATTGTAACTTATAGGAAGAATAATGAGCATATCGGCAAACAAAGGCGGAAGCTGCTGGTTGGTAAATTTTCAACCGCAGGAAAACATCTCTGAAGAACTGGAAAATTTTCTGGAAGAATATTTTGATGTCGTCGCCTGCAACTATACGGATGACGGACTAGAACAATACACCGGCTATAAAAACGTTAATTTCAGCGAAGACGACTTAAAATCCACCGCCACCTTACAAAACATCATTCTTCCGAACTACACTATGGAATATCTGGAAAGCCAAAACTGGCTGAAAGACAATGTGATTCAATTTGCACCGGTTGAAGTCGAAGAATTTTTAATCTACGGCATCCATGAAAAAGAAACACCGGTAACCGACAAATTGGCAATTCGGATTTATGCGGCAACCGCTTTCGGCTCTGAACACCAAACCACAAAATCCTGTCTCAAAGCAATCAGCGAACTTAACAAACAAAGTGCCATACATAAAAACATTTTGGATATGGGAACCGGCTCCGGTATTCTTTCCTTAGCTTGTGCCAAACTTTGGAAAGATGATTGTAAAATCACTGCTGTTGATATTGATGAAGAAGCTGTTTGGGTAACCAGACAAAACGCCGAAGACAACGGATTGGAAAAATCCATTACCGCAGAAGTCAGCGATGGCTACCAATCAATCTTAGTTAAAGACAACGCCCCTTATGACATCATCCTTTCAAACATCCTTGCCCGCCCTTTAATCGAAATGGCCCCGGACTTATATCAAAGTTTGAAGATTGGAGGATATTGCGTCCTTTCCGGATTCGTCGGAGATCAGGAAGATTGGGTGATTAAGGCTCATCAGGATTTGGGATTAAAACTGATTAAAATCTATGAAATTGACAACTGGCGAGCCGCTTTAATGGAGAAAATTTAGATGAAACTTCAAGATTTACAAAGAAAACTTTCAAAACATAAATTCAATGCTCTGCTGATTACTCGCAACAATCGCTTTCTCGGGCAAGACATCCTTCCTGAAGAAAATAAAATTATGGAACTTACCGGTTTTACAGGCTCAGCGGGAACACTGTTGATTACACCGATTACGGCTTACCTTTTTGTTGATGGCAGATACGAAATACAAGCCGCTCGTGAAGTCAATTCCGATGAAGTTCAGGTCGTTTGTAAAACTCAAGACACGCTTATCTCTTGGCTGAAAAAAAACACAACTCCTTTCGATAAATGGACAATCGCCTATAATCCGGAATGCTTGAGTGTCAGAGAATTTGAACAAATGCAAAAAGAATTACCTAAATTTAACTTTGTTGCCGATGAACATCATCTGGAAGATAAAAAACTCAGCTCCGAAACTTTTTCTGCTTTTGAGCACGAACCACAGTTTTCCGGAATTTCCAAGGAAGAAAAACTCGGACAAGTCATTGTGGAACTGAAAAAACACTTCATGAACGGGTTCTTCATCGGTTCGGCAGACAGTGTGTCTTGGTTACTCAATTTACGTTCCCGCTGTCTTCCCGACACACCGGTCTTAAGAGCCTCCGCCTTGGTTGATACTTTAGGCAACATTACCGTATTTGCAGATAATATTGATTTTTCTCAAACGGAACACAAATTTACGATTGCTCCGTTCAAAGATTTGGAAAAATATCTTAAAAATTATAAAAAACAAAAAATCGGTTACGAAAGCAGTTTTACCTCACAAAAAATTGCCCTTTTGGCTCAAAAACACCACATTGACTTTATCCCCGCTCACGACCCTTGCCAAAAACTGAAAGCCGTTAAAAATCCGGTGGAATTGGAAGGCATTCGCAAAGCACACCTTCGTGACGGGGTCGCCATCTGCCGTTTTTTGTATTGGCTCGAGAAAGAGGGCTTAGGCAAAACAGAACTTGAAATCGTCGATAAACTTTACGATATCCGCAAACAAGGTGAAAACTTTTTCTCCGTCAGCTTTGACACCATTGCCGGATTCGGAGCCAACGGAGCTGTTGTCCACTACCGCCCACAGGAAAAAACAAATCTAAAATTAAAAAAAGGTTCTCTTCTTCTTTTAGACAGCGGGGCACAATATTTTGACGGCACGACCGACATTACCCGTACCATTGCCATTGGCAAACCATCCAAAGAAATGATTGATAATTTCACTTACGTCCTCAAAGGCCACATAGCTTTAAGTTCCGCAATCTTCCCTCAAGGCACCAACGGAATGAAACTGGACACACTGGCTCGCAACCCACTTTGGCAGAAAGGATTGGATTACCAACATGGAACCGGACACGGCGTCGGATGTTTTTTAAACGTTCACGAAGGACCTCAGAGCATCTCTTCCGGAGGCAGCCGCTATCCGCTTGAGAAAGGAATGATAACTTCCGTCGAACCGGGGTATTATAAAGAAGGAGATTACGGTATCCGTATCGAAAATCTGGTTGAGGTTGTTCCGGCAACATATTCGGGGATGCTGAAATTTGCATATTTAACACTTGCCCCTATTGATAAACGCCTTATCAATAAATATCTCTTGAGCACAGAGGAGATAAATTGGATAAACAACTATCATCAAAATGTCTTCAAAAAGATACAGAAATATCTGACTACGGAAGAAAGAAACTGGCTGAAGGATGTTTGCTCTCCTCTCTAACTTAAAGGAGAGAAGAAATGTACAAAATTTTATGGGGACTTTTAATTGGTTTGGCAATTGCCATGCCGTTGCATGCTCAATTAACCTATGAAGGCGGATATAATCCTGATCAAAACATGGAGGAATATTTTCAGGAAGCCGAACCGAATTACAATAAATCCATTATTTATGTTTTCTATAACAATGAACCTTGCGACGCCTGCCCACAAACCATCGCTATGATTGAAGAGGTTTATAATCAGTATTATTCCGACCAATACAGCCTGTTTATCATCAACTATCAAAATGATCAGGAATATAATTTTATTGAAACCTATAACCTAAGCCAACCTTTGGAAGTTGTTCTTGTTCGGGTTGATGACGGACAAACCTTCGGCTATAAAAAAATCCAAGATATTCCGGCTCTGGCCACTGAAGTTTCCGATCCGAACAGTTTTAGTCGAGACCTCCGTTACCAAATCGACAACTTCCTGCAAAATAACTGAAAAATGCGGCAATCAGCCGCATTTTTTTTATTTCCCCAAACGTTTTTTTCTCGAATAAGAATGATACCATTCATAGGAAAAGAGAACCACGGCGGAAATCACTAACGGCAAAAGATAATAAATTACCCGATAAGCGATTAACGCACCAAACAAGGCAACAGGATCTTTATCACCGGGAATAATGTAAAGAAACAATCCCTCAAACACGCCCAAGCCTCCCGGAACCTGACTGAACACACCCAAAACCTGAGCAATGATAAACACACCGATAAACACATCAAACGGAATATCCATAAACGGAATGAGAGAAAAATACAGAACCAGAGACGCCAACAAAATATCGGCACCACCGATAAACACCTGAGCTAAGGCCATTTTAAAAGAAGGAATATCAAACTCCAAATCTTTAATTGTAATCGGCTTTTTATAAAACAGACTAGCTCCGAAATAAACCAGAAGTCCGATAAAAGAAATCACCGTTGTCAGAGTGGTTGTAAATTTGGAAACCGACCCTTCCCCGAAAGCATGATCCGGCGTCAGAAAATAACCGACAATAATCAAAAAGAAACAGGCCACCAAATAAGTAAAACCGGAAAATGTAACCATTTTTACAATATCTGAACCATGAAAACGCCATCTGGTATATAAACGATAACGGATTGCCCCACCGGAAACAATGGCATGTCCGGCATTATTACTGACTGAAAAACCGATAAATCCGGCAAAAATCCATTTTAACGGAGATAATCTGCGACCGATATAACGCAAAGCCAAATAATCATACGATGAAAGAGCGATATAACCGAAAAATGAAGCCAAACAAGCAAAAATCAGATTCTTTTGCGGAATACTTAACAAAGCTTGCTTAATGTCTTCTAAATTATACTTTGAGAGTTGGGAATAAATCATATAAGCAGCCAAAGCAAAGAAAAACAACCCCGCCCAAGACACCATTTTTTTCAAAAGCCTTTTTGTTTTTGAAGCCATAACATTCTTTTCCTTCATAAAATTCCGATTCTATTGTGCTTAATGTTAACATAAATAAATTAACAAATTCAAAACACCTCTATGAAATATTGACAAACTTTCCAAACATCAATAGTTTTAGATAAATAAACCTTAACCGTTGAGAAAAAAAGAATGCCAAATAAAGCATTAAAAACAATTTATAAAATTCTGTCCGTCATTTTACCGTCAAAAAAGCTTCGCCACAAAATGAGAACACTTGGCGAACTGGACAAGAACCCAAACTTTCACAAACTCAAACACGTCGGCTCCGGAAGCGTCGTCCGCAAAGATGCCAAACTTTACGAACCGCAAAACATCTCCATCGGAGATAACTGCTATATTGGAAGTTATAACACCATTTACGCCACGGGAAACGTCAATATTGGCAATAATTGTGCCTTGGCCGAACATGTAACCATCATCACCTTAAATCACAACTATCAGAGTGATACAATGGTTCCTTTCGATGATTATTCCATCGCTCAAGATGTGTTTATCGGGGATAACGTTTGGATTGGTATGAAATCTATTATTCTTGCCGGTTGTAAAATTGAGGAAGGAGCAATTGTCGCCGCCGGAAGTGTGGTTTGTAAAAGTGTTCCGTCTTGTGCCATCGTCGGCGGAAACCCTGCCAAAATCATTGGTTGGAGAGATAAAGAGAAATACAAGGAAATTATCAAAAACAACCCTTATAAAGAAACTATGGACTGGAAACTCATCCGCAAAGAAGGATATAAAGATTATCTCAAATAGCCAAAAAGCCGGATTATTCCGGCTTTTCTTTTAATAATTTCCCCTCAGAATATTTTTAAACTTCTTCCTCTGTTTTTTGACCGGAGCGGCTTTACTCAACAACCACCACAGCGGATTTAAAAGTTTCATTGCCTTCTTCATTCTGATTCGCTTTAAATATTCATCGGCAAACGGTGCTGAAAGAATATATTTCTTATATTCCGGATCCGGAGAAGTTTTTTTCCACATTTTCACTTTTCCGCCGGCATAATGAACAATTTTAGGAAATTCTTTCGCTTTTGCCAGTTCCTCATCATTGAACACATTTTTTAGAAAACGATACTCGGGAGCATTTTTATAATCCCCATAATACGTATTTTCCAACACACAATATTCAAAACCGACAGGTTTGATTTTATCGCAAGAAAGATTAAAAACTTCCAAATCAAACATCTTCAGCTGCTTTTCATACTTTCTCATATTTTCAAAGAATTTCGCAACGGTCTTTTCTTCCCTCATCCGCCTTGTATTCAAAAACATAAAGCCCGACATATACACAAACTCATTACCGTATTCGGGAAAATGCTGATGAATACCGTTTGTTTCATCTTTTCTTTCCGCCGGAACCGCCCCGCATTGATATTCGGAAATATCCTCTTGATACAAAGCAGACAAATCCCCCTTAAACATCACATCAACATCGGAATAAATAACCTTGTCATACTGAGGCAGAAGTTCGGGAATAATCAAACGATAATAGATTTCATACGGCCAAGCTTCCGACTTTGGCATATTATCAAAACGGGAATTGTCAATCTCAATAAAATTAATATTGCAACGCTTATTCTTTAAACTTGCAAAAGCTTCTCGGTTTGTCTCATTCAAACGAGAATAAACAATATAAATATCATAAAAAGTGTCATTAAAAGCATTATCAATTAAAGACTTTATCGCCACCCAAGACGGCACTTTAAAATTATCATCAAAGCAAAAAACGACAGGAACAACATTAACCAAATCTATTCTCCAACCATAACTTTTTTTAGATTATTCAATGACGTTTCCTTGCGAGCATCAGACAATTCCAGCAGATTCGCCTTCATTCGTTCATAATCGTCATCACTCTGATCAACCGCCTTCAACATAGCCTCTGCCAAATCATTATTCGGATATAAAATAGCATTTTTATCATCAAAACCATAAGCTGCGGCAAATTCCTCATTGATAATCGCCGGACATAAAAAACCTAATATTAACTGAATCGAACCGGTAGAAAGCAAGGAAAGATATTCTCTCTGCCCCTCATTAGTCGGATCCAAAAGCGGTAGAAAATAATCAGCTTTTTCCATTTCTTTATACATGGCATCATATTTCAAGCCAACCTTAACATCCAGATAAGGAACAATATCTTTCGGAAATTTTCCCGTTTTCCGGCGGCAAATAACCGTAATTTTAAAATCCTTAAAACCATGTTCGATCAAATAACGAACAGCATCGACAATAAGAGAACCGTTTCTTCTCTTCGGATCCAAGAGACCAACGGTTACAAAATTAATGGTTTTATTACGAGGTTGAGGCATAACTTTGCCGAAATAATGAGGATTAACTTCAAATAACTTTTTGTCATTGGAGAAATTACGCAACACCAAAAGTTTGCTGTCATCATACAACATTTTATTGTCAGCCTTTTCCAAATGCACTTTATTGTGCAGAACCGCTAACGTCTTCTGATACATCTTGTTGTCCACATAACGCACCACGGAACCATGCATTCCGTCAATGGATGAGAAGAGAACAAATGAATACTCTTTAGCTCTGGCAGAAGAAAGAATTTTTTTGAAGAACACTTCATTAATAGCATACCAATGAACATTTTCAAGTTGGCACAAATTAAACGGATTGGTCTTCATCTGATTCGGTGTTACGATAATATCAACATCATACCCCAGCATGGTAAAATATTCTGCATATCCGAGAATAACCTCCCCGTGAAAATCATTCGGTTCAATAATCAGCACACTTTTGTTTTTTATCGGTTTTGACATCAAAGCCTTGTATTGGGGAATAGAACAAAAAGAAAATTTAAACCGGGAAACATGACGAACAAACTCTTTCCTTTTTTCTCTGTCCCAAATAAACAAAGGTGTTACAAGCTTCAAAAACAACCGAAAGATTTTCTCAAACATAAAAGTATCCTTTACAAAACAGATTTAAGCCAGACCTTAACAAAATAGAAAGCTTTTTGAAAACAAGGCAAAGACAAACTTTCCTCGTTTCCCATTACCGATAATAAATTGCCGTCATAAATAGTCAAGCGTAAAGCTTTCTGATAAAAAGCCATCCAAACAGATTTCTTCCAAGGCTTATCAGCCATATTTTCCCTACGCTTCAACATTTTCCCCACAATGAGAAGCTCACTCGTGGTAATCTTCTTTTTTCGGTACACTTTAATGCAAACAGCTTCCTCTTCTTCAGACATATCCCCCAACAGGGTCTTCAAGCCGTTCAAACGAATATTGAAAGCGTTGTTACGCTGAACATCGCCGGAAGTAACCGAGGCATTTTCCCCCGACCAGCGATATTTAAATAGAATTTCGGGAAGATTATAAAAATTCGTCTTATCCGCCAAATCAACCCAAAGGGCATAATCTTCGGCATAACGGTATTCGTCTTTATAAAAAACATTATTTTCGGTCAAAACACTTTTGCGTATCATCGACGCCGGATGACAAATCGGATCACCACTTAAAAACAACATTTCTTTAATATCATCGTTTTTATACGGATATTTAGTGATTTTCTTTTTCGGAAACATCTCAAACCAACAAGAACAAACACCGACATCCGGATGTTCGTCAAGATAGCAAACTTCCTTCTCCAAACGTTTAGGCAGAGAAATATCATCGTGATCCTGTCGGGCAATATATTCTCCCTTAGCTAAGGAGATTCCTTTGTTAGAGCTCTCGGAAATTCCCAGATTCTTTTCATTTTCAACATAGACTATTCTGTCATCGCCATAAGAGAGAACCACTTCCCGAACACGTTTGTCCGTCGAAGCATCATTGATAATCAAAAATTCAAAATCCGTAAACGTTTGTCCCAGAATACTATCAATCGTTTCCCTGAGGTATTCCTCTTTGGTATTGTAAACCGGCATCAGTACCGTAACTTTAGGCATTTTCGCTCCCTCAAAATCAAAGACAGAAAATACCTTAAAGAATAAACCCCAAAATATCAACCCTCTTTATGGGATATTTTCGTCAAAGAGATTTACATTTCGCTCCCGTCTTATATGATGAAAAAAATCAGGAGGAATGAAATGTTCAAAAAGCTACACTATCAAAGCCTGCTCATCGGCAATAAGTTGCTCAGAACCCTGCACCTTATCTCAAAAGAAAAATTTCGCAGCCGACGCAATCAATACCGCAGACTTTTAAATTTAAATCTTTCTTTATCTGATAAGATCATCACCTCTTTTGTAGAACAAGTCGAACAAAACACAAAATCTCCGCGGATTCTTCTGATAACTCCGGATTGTTCTTTTACCGGAGCTCCCTTGGTATTGCTGAAAGTTGCTCGCATTCTGAAAAAACACGGATACACTCCTGCCGTTTTATCTCTGACCGATGGTCCGCTGAAAGAGACATTTATTCAAGAAAACATCCCTTTTACTTTGCTCGATAACATAAGCATTCTGCCTGAAGAATTGCTCTCAGCCTTGTGTCGACCTTTCGATGCCTGTATCTGCAACACAATACTGACCCATGCCGAAGCTCTGCATCTGCAAAACATCCTGCCGACTTTGCTTTATATTCACGAGGCCAAAAACCTCTATGACCACATCCAAATGGATCCGGACATCAAAACATCCCTTGCTCACGTCAAAAAGATACTGACGCCGAGCGAATATTCGGCACAATTCATTACCGAGTTCACCAATTCGGAAATCAACATTTGTCATAATTCCGCCGATGATTCTTACAAAGAAACCAAACGACAGGCACAAAGTCCCGTCAAGTTTACCATCATCGGGGCAATGTCCCTCCGCAAAGGAATAGACGTCTGTTGTGCCGCTTTTTCCAAACTTCCGGAAAACACTGCGGAACTGCACGTTATCGGTAATATAACCGAGAGTGCCACCCCGACTTATGAGCAATATAAAAATCATCCGAACATTTTCTGGCATCCAGCCATTTCCGACCAAAAACAAAAATTCGAAACTTTTCGGGAAATGGATGTCTTTCTGGTTCCGTCAAGGGACGACTGCAATCCTCTCGTTGCCATTGAAGCCGCCATGCTCGGCAAACCACTGATTATCAGTTCAAACGTAGGAACAGCTTACCTTATTAACGAAGGAAACAACGGTTTTATTACCCGCACCGGCAACATTGACGACTTGGCGGACAAAATGCTCCGGATAATTCGGAATGCTGACAAGATTCCCGAAATGGGTACCCTTTCCAGAAAGCTGTTTTTGCAAACCTCCACCAACGAGGTTTATGAGCAAAACTTCATGAACACCATTAACAAAGTTTTCCCTGTCCGTCAAAAGGTGTAATATGTCTGAAAAATATGATTTGATTTACTCTGTCGGAACCGATTGCGGTTGTTCAATGTATATGCTGAGAAACAAACTCAGAAGCACATCCGGTCCTTTTGACTGGCTGACTCATGCGGATTTTGAAACCAGAATGAATCTTATTCTCAATCGTTTTGAACATTTTCTGGAAATTGAGGACTTAAAATTCCTACCCAAAGACCCGAAAATGTTTAATGATGAACTCTGCGACTATTATGAAAACACCTCCAACGGCTTTTATTACTTTCACGATTTTCCCAAAGATGTTCCTTTAGAAACAAGTTTCCCGGAGGTAAAAGAAAAATACCGCCGCCGTTGTAAACGCTTTTTGGATAATATCGATTCCGAACAAAAAATTCTGTTACTGTGGTTTTCAAGGAACAATAAAGATATTACAGATAATGATATTGAACTTTGCTCCCGCATACACAAAAAATTCAAATCTCATCCGGATTTTCTACTCATAGAGAATGATGATTCCCAAATTGCCGGAGAAAAAGAGATTTCTCATCCTCTGCCGTTTATTACAAAAATCCGCCTCAAAACACAGGGTTTTGATAAAAACGGTAACGAATTGACAATGGGTGATATTAAAAATTGTATGCCGATTTTCAAAAAGCTGAAATGCAAAGGACAATTGAAACGAAAATTTCTGGCGTCCGGTAAAAAAGCCTTGGTAAAAACAATCTGCCTGTTCGTCCCATACCGTCCATGGCGAAAAAAAATAAAAAAGCATTTTAAACTTTAATCTGCTCACATAGACAAAATAAACATTGACTCCCTATCAAAAGTATACAAAAATACGTCCAATTGAATATTTTTGGATAAAGAGCCATGAACATCGGACGTTTTTTTAAAAACCTTTATAGCTTATCTAAAGTTGACCTGCAAAAAGATCATAAAAAAATACAAACATCCGTTTCTCTGGAATATCTCAACGAAATTCTTGATAATTATAAATATGAAGTCATTGCCAGTATTGGTAAAATGTGCCCGCCACAAATCAAAAACATTGACGAGTGTATTGAGAAAATAAACAAGGATAAAGCCAGTCTCTGCCGTTTTGGCGACGGAGAACTGAACCTTTGCATCAATCAAAATATTCCTTTTCAAAAAGCGTCCACTCAACTTTCCAAACGTCTGCTCGAGGTTCTTTCTTCACAAAATCCGGAAATTCTGGTTGCCATTCCTGAAAGTTATTATTCTGATAGAGAAAATACCAACAAGTTCAATCGCCATTTTTCCCGCAACTTTTCTAATAAATACGATGAAATTATCAGAAAACACACTTCTCCGAACTCAGTATTTTATCCGGCCGAAATGACATTGGCTTATACCAAATATATTGACTACGACTTCAAATCCTATTTTGATAAGATGATTTCCATATGGAAAGACAAAGACATAACCATCATCTGTGGAAAATCTGTCTTTGATGAAATCAAACACAATATTTTTGACTTTGCCAAATCCGTTGAATATCAATACGCTCCGGCTTCCGACGCTTTTGAACATTATGAAGAGATTTTGACGCAAGCTCAAACAATTAATAAAAATAGACTAATTATCATCATTTTGGGTCCGACGGCAACCGTTCTGGCTTATGATTTGGCTCTGAAAGGGTATCAAGCTCTAGATTTCGGACATATTGCCAAAGCCTACGACTGGTATTTGAAAGAAGCTAAAGTTTCCCAACTGGAAACCGCCGTCAAATTCTTCGCCCCTGATTAAATCTTAAAGAACGGAGAGATTACATGTGTTCAATATTCGGTAGTTTAAATTTAGATTTTACCCCGTCAGATGTGTTTGACATAATGAGGGGACGTGGCCCTGACTTCGAAAAATCAGAAAAAGTAGACAACTGGACTTTCTGCCACCAACGCCTTGCCATTTTGGGCTTAACCCCTAGCGGCAACCAGCCAATGCACCGAGACGGAAACACCATTGTTTTTAATGGAGAAATTTACAATTTCAAAGAATTAAAGAAACAATTCTGTCAGGATGAAACATTCCTTTCTACCTCAGACACAGAAGTTTTACTCTGTTTATTAAACAAATACGGCATAGAAATAATTAATAAGTTAAACGGAATGTTCGCTTTCGTCTATTATGACGCTAAGCAAAAAAAAACTTTTGTAGCCCGCGACCGCTACGGGGTTAAACCATGCTACTACTGGAAAAAAGACAATATGTTCGTATTTTCGTCAACCATTCTTCCTATTCTCAAAATAACCGGAGAAAATTACGCTTTCAATCCGGCGACAATTGAAAAATATTTGGAAGACACGGCCACTGACTTTGATGAACAAACTCTGATACAAAACATCTGCCAAGTATGTCCGGGGCAATACCTTGTTGTTGATGAAAATGCTAACATAACCAAACATCAGTGGTACCACAACAATGATTGCTCTTTCCAATCCTCCGATTTTAAAAATGACGCAACAATTATCAGTAATTTTGAAGACATTCTTTCAGATGCAATCAAAATTCGTAATCGGGCAGACGTAGATGTCGGTATTACTTTATCCGGAGGCGTTGATTCATCAATTATCTATATTCTTGCCAAAGAGAAGTTCCAAACCAACTACAAAGTATTCACTTTAGCCAATAATGACGAAAATATTAATGAATTTTCTGTAGCATCCCGCCTTGCCGGAGAATACGGCGATACCATTTACAAAATTCAGGATGTAGAAAAAGACTGGGATATTTTTATAAAATCCCTTCAGGCTCTGGAATACCCGATTTGGAGTTTTTCCCATATCGGGTACTACAACGTATACAACGCCATCAAACAAAGCGGTTGTAAAGTTATCCTTGAAGGACACGGAAGCGACGAACTCCTTGGCGGTTGGCCATATACATTATCTTACGCTTACAAACAGGAAATCGGCCAACTGCACTTTTCCTCCGCTTATGAAATATATCAAGTTCAGCAAGAAGTTTATAACAAAAACCTCAACCAGAAAGATAAGAAAAAGAACCGCCTCAGATTCGCAAAAGAAATTAAACGCACACTCTTAAACCCTAAAAATTGGAATGCTAAACCATTTGATGAACTATTAAACAGTATTTTTCACTATCGTATTCTCCCTATATCTCTACGGTGTTTTGACAGAATGACTGCCAGCAATTCTTTAGAATCAAGAGCTCCATTCATGGATGTCAATGTCGTCGAATATTTACGAAAGATTCCTGTTCACAGTAAAGTCAATTATATCGGCAACAAAGCTATCCTTCGTGAAATAATCAAGAAATACGGAAAATCATATATCTATCAAAATAAACAAAAATTAGGATTTTCCTCCAGCGAACTCAACTTTATTAATAATAAAGACAATAACAAAAAACTTTTAGATGCCGTTTTGCAAAGCCCTTACACATCTAGAATCAATGAGAAAACTTTGGATGACTTGAAAAAACGCCAAATATCGTGGGGATATGATGGAAATCTCTATCGGGTAATTTCATTACAAATACTACAAAACATCTTTAACGGAAAGAACTAAATATGAAAAACATCTCAGAATTACTCACAGATGAATGTTGTGGATGCGAAGCTTGTGCTAACAGCTGTCCAAAATCTGCAATTACCATGAAATCAAATTCTGAAGGTTTTCTGTTTCCCGACATTGATAATAATAAATGTATTAACTGTTCCATTTGCGTGAAGTCTTGCCCAACACTAAATCTCTCTATTTTACAACAAAAGCAAAATAACAAGCCGGAAGCCTTTGCTGCATTTGACAAGGATACAAACATTCGAAAAAACAGCTCATCCGGCGGGTTGTTTACCGCTTTTGCTGAACTGTTTTTAAATGATGGCGGATATGTCTGCGGTGCCGCATTTGATGCCCATTCTCACCTTAGACACATCATTACCAACAAAAAAGAAGATTTAATCAAATTACGCGGCTCAAAATATGTACAAAGCGAAATCGGCAATTGTTTTTCAGAAATAAAAAAACTGTTAGATAAAGAAATACCGATATTGTTCTGCGGCACACCTTGTCAAACTGCCGGATTGAAAGCCTTTCTCAAAAAAGACTATCCGCAATTATTGCTTCTAGACATTATCTGTCATGGCGTCCCATCTCCAAAAGTTTTTGAAAAATACATTAAAGAAATAACATCTGGAAAAATGACCGATGACATTCAATTTCGCAACAAAGAAAACGGGTGGAAAAATTCTGCATTTGTTGTCCACGCTGAAAATACCCTGTTAAAAACCCCTTTAGTCAAAGAAACATTTATACAGAATTATATGGCTCATCTTTTTACCAGAAAAAGCTGCAAAGATTGTAAATTCGCTGTTCTTCCGAGATGTTCAGATATTACCATAGGCGACTTTTGGGGAATTGAAAGATGCCATAAAAAAATGGATGACGGTCTTGGAACCTCTGCTGTCATACTAAATAATCAAAAAGGAAAAAAATTTTTTAAACGCATCCAAAAACGCTTAAAAATTCAAAAAACAGATATTAAAAATATCAGCAAGGGAAATCCTAACTATCTCGGAAAGAACATTTTCCACATTAATCGAGATATTTTTATGGAAAATCTTAACAAACACAACGAACTCCCTTTGGAAGAAATTATAAAAATCTCTTCTGCTCCGGATAAAAATGTCGCTCTGCTCAATTTCCACTGGGAAAACAATAATTACGGAGCTGTATTAACCGCTTATGCATTAAATCATTACATAAAAAGTCTGGGATTTAACGCTTATAACATTAATTACGTTCTGAATCCAAATCAAGAACCCAATGACAAGTTCATTGAATTCAGAAATCAATACATCCCACAAACACACAGAGTTTTCTCTGCCGCAGAAATGAAAGCTCTAAACAAATATTTCAAACATTTTTCAGTCGGTAGCGATCAAGTATGGCGGCACGATGCCATTCACGCTCTGCGACACATTTTCTTTCTTGACTTTGCAGATAATACCAAAAACATCTTTTCTTATGCCGCCAGTTTCGGAGAAGAAAAATACTGCAAAGAAAACTACGAAAAACTGCAAATAAAAACCTCTCTTTGCCGATTTTCTAATATCTCTGTCCGAGAAACATCCGGTGTGGAATTAATTAAAAACGAATTTGGATTGCCAGCTCAAAAAGTTGTTGATCCGGTATTTTTGCTCAATGAAGAAAATTGGAACAAAATTATCGGTAAAACATCAGCACCACACGGCCATTACAGCGTTCACTACATATTGTCTGATGCTCAGAGAAACAATATAGAAACCTTATACCCGGACAGCATCAATCTTAGAACAGACCCATCCATTCCGGAATGGCTCAGTGCCATAAAGAATGCTGATTTCATAATTACGGATTCCTTCCATGGAACATGTTTTGCCCTTATATTCAAAAAACAATTCGTTTGTGCTAACGGAAATACTGCTGTTATAACCAGATTAAAATCTCTTTTAGAAGAATTAGGTCTGAATAACCGCTTAATTTCAGAAGTAAACAAAGAAGAAATCGATAAGCTGAAAAAAGAAAAGATAGATTACAACAAAGTAAGCAATAAACTTGAAACTCAAATAAAAATTTCTAAGGAATTTCTGATAAAAGCCCTGAACTCAGAAAGTCGCTGCCTAACAGACAGAGGGTTAAATCTAAGTTTGGAAATTCTTGCCGCTAAAACAATGGAAGAAAAGAAAAAATGCAAATTAAAATGCAAAATTTATAAACTTCTTACAACGCTGACTTTAAATAGTAAAAAATATAAGAAAAAATATAATTACTATAAAAAATTGTATAAAAGTTTTTAAGAACGGTATTTTTTCATAAACCACGCAACAAACAACAAAACAACTCCGAAGCCTAACAACCAAAGAGAAATTATTCTGATTTCATCTTTAACCAACGCATGACTCAAAAACGACTCAAAACGCTCCGTACTACCTGTTTTTTTCAGATACTTAACATGAACGCTTTGAACGCCTTCCGGAGTAATGGAAATCATTAAATATCCGGGCTTAATCTTTCCCATATCCCGAGATTCTTGACCGGATGCCGGCAAAGTATACATCGGTACTCCGGCAAATGTTTCATTGGAAAAATAATGCACATGACCAAAAAGAAGCAGTGTCACATTGTGCTCGGAAATCAAAGAAGCAAATTCTTGTGAAGTTTTCGGCAACAAATGCTTATCAATAATTTTCGTTCCACCGGTCGGCGGCACATGAGAATAAATAACACAATATTTAAAATGCGGACGAATTTTTTCCAAAGTCAATTTAAGCCAGCGTAACTGCTCTTTATCAAGTATCCCCTCCGAACTGTCCAATCCGATAAACAAGGTATTTCCATAACCAAACCAATAATATGTTTGACCAAAAATTTCCATATAAGCAGTCTTATCAATAATTCCGTCTTCAGTTTCTATCTCATGATTTCCGGGAATCATGTAAAAAGGAAGACCTTTAAGCTTTCCTTCCAGTTCTGAAACAATCCAATCAAAATGACTTGGCGTTTTATAACGAACCAAATCCCCCAAATGCAAAATAAATTCAGCCCCTATTCCCCTCGCATGGTTTATAATTTTTTCAAGAGGACCATTCTCCCCTCCTGTATCACTAATAGCCGTAAAAGTAAAACTGTCCTTTTCAGGAACAAACATTTTTCCGGCAGGTGCAATATAAGTATACTCAACAGCCTCTTCAAAAAAATAGATTAAATGACTTCTGATCGCTGTTAAAAATAAAGAAAGAAAAATAAAACTACATCCTGCAATAAACAGTATCCTACATTTTTTCATAAACATAATTACCTGATAATTTAGACACCATCCACAAAATAAAAAGAAATAAGCGTTTTGTCAAAAACTCATTAACCTTATCTGGATAAAAAAATAACAAAAACTTATTGACAATAAAAAGATGCTCGTTTATAAAAGCTTTCGTATTAACGCCGACATAGCTCAGTTGGTAGAGCTACTGATTTGTAATCAGTGGGTCGGGAGTT
>CAZFRT010000017.1:0-17771 GCA_964521455.1 uncultured Azospirillum sp. | reverse complement strand
ACGGTATTGGCACAAGGAACAACATTAGGTACAACCTTAACAACTCTTTGAACAGGAGCTGTGTTAACAAGAATAGGTTCAGCTACCGGATGTGGAGCTGGTTTGGCTTTAGAGGCATTGCAAGGTTCAGATTCCAAGATAGATCCGTTGTAGTTGCTACAAGGGGAAGATGGAAGCAGGGTTGTGTTTGTTTTGCCTTTAGGAGTTTGATATGTATCTTGATATGTATATGTATTTGCGACAACAACCGGACGGCGTGCTTTTACGACTCTGACCGGTTGGCCGTTTTGAGTGTAATAAGTTTGGGTTGCATATCTTCTGGACAAGCAGTTACCGTTTTCATCATAGTAATTGCATCCTTGGTCGTCGTACCCTCTGTAAACTTCTTGGGTGTGGGTAGTGCAAGCTGCTAATAAAGCAAATGCTGATAAAATGAGTGTTTTTTTCATCAAAATTCTCACCTTTAAAATGGTTAACAAAACATTAATTTGTGTCCAATATAATGTTTTTTTTAAATTTGTCAATTTCTCATTAAAATTTTTTTTGTTTTTTTTACTCTTTTTTGAGATTTTTCTTTAGTTTTCTTATCTTTTCCGAGAGATTTTGGGCTTTTGTGATGATTTCTTTTTCGTCTTTTATGATTCTATTTCTCATTAATATTTGTCCATTGCAGATGACGTCTGTAATGCAGGAGCTGTCTGCGGCATAGACCATATTAGAAATCAGGTTGTAGTCAGGTGTTAGAAAAATGTTATCTAAATCGACTAAAATGCAGTCTGCAAGTGCTTGATTTTCAATAATTCCCGCGTTTAATCCGAAAGCTTTTGCACCATTTTGGGTGGCAATGCGGAAAATATCTTCGGCTTTGCCGGTGGAAGCGTTCATCGATTCGATTTTTGCCACCAGAGAGCAGAGTTTCATTTCTTCTAACATACTGAGATTGTTATTAGAGGCGGAACCGTCAGTTCCTAAAGTCAGATTACAGTCGGAATTCAGCATGGTTTCAAATTTGAATAATCCGGAGCAGAGTTTCAGGTTGGAAACCGGATTGATGGCAATATTAACTTTATGCTTGCTTAGTATTTTGATGTCTTTTTCGTTTAAGTGGACAGCGTGAGCCAGAATGGTTTTAGGCCCCAGCAGGTTCCATTCTTCAAGTTTTTCGATGGGGGATTTTCCATATTTTGCAAAGCAGTCCTCAACTTCTTTGGCGGTTTCGGAAGCGTGGATATGAATGAATAAATCATTTTTACGGGCAAATTCGGCTGTCCACTTAAACAAATCTTCCGAAACGGTATAAACCGCATGGCAGGAGATGCTTTTAATAATTCTTTCCGGGCATGGGTTGGGTTGATTGTAGAAATCCAGAGCCATTTCTTTTTTCTTGCGACCGGCTTCCTCATCAAATAAGTCGAACTGCACCAGCGAGATGGCTGTTCTCACTCCCATTTCGCAGACGGCCTGCATAGAACGTTCCATAAACCAATACATATCTGAGAAAAAGACGGTTCCTGTTTTTATCATTTCTAAGATGGCAAGGCGGGTAGCATCGTAAATATCTTCCGGAGAAAGGAGTGCTTCAATCGGCCAAATATCTTCATTAAGCCAGTTAAACAGCGGTTTATCGTCGCCTAATCCTTTTAAAACAGACATGGCAGCATGGGTGTGAGTATTATAAAAAGCCGGAAGAATTGCTTTACGATTTCCGTCAATAATAATGTCTGCCGGTGTGTCAATATTAGGTTTTATTTGGGTAAATATGTTTCCTTCAATAAGGACATCGGTTGTCTGCTTGTTAAGCAGAATGTTTTTTATCAATATTGTCATGGTTGTTTTCCGTAAAATTTTTAGTATTTTTGTTATTAGAGCGGATAGCATCTAAAAATTCAAGTTATATTAATTATATTATAGATAAAGTATGTTCTGTGAAGATTATGGGAGGTAATTATGACAGAACAAGACTTGGAAGAGCGGCTTATTGATATTGAAACGGCGATTGCCAATCAGGATAGAATTATTGAAGATTTGAATCAGGTGGTTATTGCTCAAGGAAAAATTATTGATAAGCTCGAAAAACAGAACAAATATCTGTTGGATATGGTTAATCAGGAAACGGTTAAGCCGTTAAGTGAGGAGACTCCGCCCCCGCATTATTAACGGTAGGAACGGGAGAGAAAAATGGATTATGAGGCTTTATACAAATTAACTCATGGTTTGTATGTATTGGGAGCCAAAGATGGCGATAAGTTTGCAGGGAGCATTGTGGATGCGGTTATGCAGGTTGCCAACAAACCTTGGATAATTGCCATATCTTGTACAAATACCAGTTATACAAAGCAATGTGTGATTAAGAATAAAGAATTTTCTTTATCTGTTTTGAGCAAAAAAGTTAATCCGTTTGTTATTGCAAACTTTGGTTTTCAGTCCAGCAAAAATGTTAATAAGTGGGAGAAAGTGGATTATTGTGTTGTCGAGGGATTGCCTTATCTCAAGGATAATTTGGCGACTTTGCATTGTAAAGTGTTGCAGGAGGTTGTTTTTGAGAGCAATACGATGTTTGTTGCCGAGGTTATGAATTGTGCCGACAATCAGGATGATGAGGCCCTGACTTATAGCGACTATCGGACTTATTTAAAAAAGGATGTTTTAAAAAGTTTTGAAGAAATGAAAAAGGGAGGGAAACCGACAATGACTGATAATAATGTTAAAGAAACCAAAGTTGAAACCACCTCTGGAAATGAGACAAATTCTGAAAAGCATTGGGTTTGCACAGTTTGTGATTATGTTTATGATGAGGCTGTTCCGTTTGAAGAATTACCGGATGATTGGGCTTGTCCTATTTGTGGTGTGGACAAGAGTATGTTTATTCTTAAATAACGCTATTTTTTGTTAAAGCTGATGCCTCGTGTGATAATGCCTATCATAATACCGAACATCAGGTAACTGGTCAGGCATTCGAACGCGACAATGATTCTGGCAATGGCGGTGTGAGGAACGATGTCGCCATAACCGACGGTGGTCATGGTAATGATACTGAAGTATAAGGCATCAATAATGCCGGCAACGCCCTCGCCGAAATCAAAGGCTTGAGGAATTTTAAAATTGCTGTGAATGGTATTTACGGAAAGATTAATCACGGCAAAAGTAATAGTCAAATTGATGAAAAAATTTGCAAATTCGCCAATATCCTGAGGGGTAGCGAGAGTGTTCGGAGTGAGCATTGACGAAAGTTTGGTTGCAAAATCTCTGACGCTGAGGTAGGCAATATAGATGATTATCAGGCTTATCAGATAAGTACTGGTTGGAGCAAATGTAATGTAAATGCTTAAGAAGCCTGCAATAAAAGCGACAATAGATAGAGCTTTTTTATCGGAAACGTAATATCTTTGCGTATAATTTTTGCCTGCAAAATAGCGATTTAGAAAAATCGCAAGCAAGGCGGTAAACAAACCGTTATAAACCGGTAGCACGACGTAAATCAGTTCTGTATCAAGATTAAGTTTTTTAGCAGGTTCGGGGTAAAGAGACAGAATACACAAACTGATGAAGAAACACAGATTAAAATCTCGTACGAAAATCTGCCGGATGTTTTGCAAGGATATTTGTATCATAATAAAAGCTCCGTTCAATGTTCAGATAAAAAATCTGGTTATTAAACGGAGCTTTTCAAGGGTTTGAACAATTATTCGACGAAGCCGAGGTATTTCCATTGCTCATTGTCATATTGTAGGTGGACAATGGAACCGTTCGGAATATCATCGGTTTCAATATTCAAGGCCATTAAAGTTTGGCTGAGTGTGATTCCATGTCCGGAAACGGCAATGTTGGTGTATTTGCTTTTGCGGGCGTATTCGTTTAGTGCTTTGAATATTCTCTGTTGCACTTGCCGTTTGCTTTCTCCCTGTTCAAAACGGATGTCGGCATACTGCGGGTCGGCACTTCGCCATTTTGTGTAGAGTTCCCCGAAGGCTTCCATAGCTTTGGTGTAGTGCATTCCTTCCGCCACACCGACATTGACCTCGGTAAATCGGTCGTCGAAACGGAGTGGAACCTGAATGGATTTGGCAACGATGGAACCGGTTTGTTTGGCTCTTCTTAACGGGCTGGATACGATTACTTCGATATTTTTGTTCTTGAGAAGACTTGCGGCATTATGAGCCTGATCAATGCCTTGATTGGTTAAAACAGAATTGTTGGTGTGACCTTGGATTTTACCCTCAACATTGTAAGAGCTTTGTCCGTGGCGAAAGATATAGAAGTTTTTGACCATATCTTTTTACTCCTCAAAGCAGTTAATGTTTGAATGAGAGCACTATAGCACTTATTTGTCTGTTTTGCAAAAATTTTTTGCAGGGATAGCTAATCTTTTTTATCCAGTTTGAGCCATTTGGCCAAGGGAGCCAACGTTTTTCCCTGAAATAAGACAGAAATGATGACCAAAAAGAAAATCAGGTTAAAAAGAAACAGAGAGTTTGGAAATTGTATCATCATCGGGTAGGTAGCCAAGATAATCGGAACGGCTCCTTTTAATCCGGCCCAACTAATGAACAATTTTTCTTTAGTGTCAAATTTGCTATGGAACAGGCAGGTAAAAACAGCCAAAGGACGGGCGATAAACATTAAAAAGACAGCACAGCCCAATCCTATCCAGATAACATCTTTGAGTTCGTGAGGATTTACCAGTAACCCTAAAATCAAGAACATGCCGATTTGACTGATCCATGCCATAGAATCGTGAAAACGTATCATTTGACGTCGGTATCGAAAGACGGTGTTGCCAAGAAAAATTCCGCAGAGATAGACGGCAAGAAAGCCGTTCCCGCCAAAGAGTTCCGTTATTCCAAAAGTGGTTAAAATCAAACCAATGCCAAATACAGGATAAAGACCGGCAAAGCTTAATGTCCAACGTTGCAAAATATAACCGGCCAGACGTCCGAATAAAATTCCGATGAGAAGGCCCAAAAAAATCTGCCAGAAAAATTTTTGAAGAATGTCAGGAAGGTTAAAGCTTGGTTGGGATAGGTAATTGATTGCACCCATGGATAAAAGTACGGCCATGGGGTCGTTACTGCCCGATTCAAATTCAATAATCGGTTTCAGCCCCGATTTTAATTCTGATTTTTGAGATCGCATAATGGCAAAAACTGCAGGTGCATCCGTTGATGAAACAATTACACTTAGTAATAGGGAAACTTCAGAGGACAAGCCAAGAATGTAATGAGAACTGAGATACATGAATATTGCGGTAAGAAATACTCCGATGGTAGAGAGAACACTTCCTCTTCCGACAATGTTTTTGACTTCAGACCACAGAGTTTCCAGTCCGCCGGAAAACAAAATCATGCTTAAAGCTACGGTTCCGATATAATTTGAGAGTTTGGCATCGTAAAATTGTATGCCTCCGAGGCCATCACTGCCGGCTAGCATTCCCAATGCTAAAAACAGAAGAAGAGCCGGAATCCCGAAGCTATCGGAAATTCTGTTGGCAAAAACGCAGAGCAACAACAAAATTCCGGAGATGCTCATCAATACGGTTAATGTCATGTTATCTAGTTCCTTTTTTGTTAAATTTTATTCTAAGGAATAAATATTAAAAATTCATAACTTGAATTTATATAATCCGTATTTACGTTTATTGAAGTTATCAATAAAAAAGGAGTATTACGATGGAAAATAAAGAAACCGTTTGTACTTGTGGTATGGATATGGAACCGATTACGCCGGAAAAATCTAATGTGATGCCGCTTATCGGAGACAAAGCTCCGGCGTTTACGGCAGAATCAACACAGGGAAAAATCAATTTTCCTCAGGATTTTTCGGGAAAATGGGTCATTTTGTTTTCTCATCCGGCAGATTTTACACCGGTATGTACTTCGGAGATTGCTACTTTTGCCGCTATGGCAGATGAATTTAAGGCAATGAACACGGAGTTGGTGGGGATTTCTGTTGATAGTGTCAGCTCTCATCTGGCATGGTTGAAAACAATTCAGGATAAAGTTCGTTTCGGCAAATATGACGGACAGAAAATTAATTTTCCGATTGTGGCTGATGTCAAAATGGAAGTGGCTAAAAAATACGGAATGATTCAACCGTCCTCCAGTGATACCAAGGCGGTGAGAGCCGTATTTTTTATTGATCCTCATGAAAAAATTCGGGCGATTTTGTATTATCCGATGTCGGCCGGACGTAGTTTTACCGAAATCAAGCGTCTTTTACAAGCTTTGCAGATAACTGATAAATATGGAATTTCCACTCCGGCGGATTGGCAAGAAGGTGATGAGGTTTTGGTTCCGGCTCCGGCCACGATGGAGGAGCTTTCTCTCGGGTATGAAGATGATGCTGACGGGCCATGGTTTTTTCATCGTCGGAAATTACATTGAATGGAGCAGAAAGAAAACAGCTTCTTATTTGTAAACTTGTTTTTTTAATTGAGAAAAAAAGTATCGCAGAGTATAAAGGGATAAACAAGTGAAATTTAAGGAGTTAAAAATGATACCAGCAAAGTTATCTAAAGGTGATGAAATCCGTATTGTTGCTCCTTCTCGGGGATGTAAGATTATTTCTCAAGAAGTTCGTAAAATTGCTACGGAGCGTTTTAATGCGTTGGGGTTGAGAGTTACTTTCGGAAAAAACACAGTGGATGAAAACTGGGATATGCTCGGTACGTCTTCCATTGCAAAACGTGTTGAAGACATTATGGAGGCTTTCAGAGATAAAAATGTAAAGGCAATTTTTACGATTATCGGGGGATTTAATTCCAATCAGCTTTTACCTTATTTGGATTATGAGGTTATTAAGGCTAATCCGAAGATATTCTGTGGTTTTTCAGATATTACAGCCTTGTTGAACGGAATTTATGCCAAAACCGGATTGGTTACTTTTTCCGGTCCGCACTTCAGCTCAATCGGAATGTTGAAGGGGACGGAATATACGCTTGAAAATATGCGTAAAATGTTAATCGACAGTGGAGAGAACGAAATTTCTCCGTCTTCCGAATGGAGTGATGATTTGTGGTTCTTAGATCAGGAAAACAGAACATTCATTCCGAATGAGGGGTATTGGAATATTCATAACGGCAAAGCTTCCGGTAAGTTACTCGGTGGGAATCTTGGAACATTTGATTTGTTGTTGGGTTCTGAATATCGACCTGAATTTACACCGAATACAATATTGTTTATTGAAGATACAGAAGGGTGCGATATTTATACGTTTATGAGAAATTTGACCGCCTTGACTTATCAGTCGGATTTCAAAAATGTTAAAGGTTTGCTTATCGGTCGTTTTCAAAAAGGTTCGAAGGTTGACAGAGAGCAGCTAGAATATATGATTAGTTCAATCCCTGCCTTGGATAATCTTCCGATTATCGGTAATGTGGATTTTGGGCATTCAACGCCGTTGTTGACGCTTCCGGTTGGCGGAAAAGCTGAAATTGACGGGATGAAAATTAAAGTCAGTTGCTGATTATAATTTATAAAAAAAAGGCTCTCAAACGAGAGCCTTTTTTGTTAGTCGTTTTCTTTTTTCTTCCTGTTGTGGGTGTATTCTTTCCAGGTTTGGAACATAATGTACAACAATGGAATAATGATTAAGCCGGCGGCTGTACCCAGTAACATTCCGTAGAACACTGGTACGCCAATGGCAATACGGCTGGATGCTCCGGCTCCGGTTGCCACAATCATCGGCAAAACACCCAGAATGAAGGTGAAAGCTGTCATCAACACTGCACGGAAACGTTCTTTTGTTCCGGTAGTGGCAGCTTTGATAATGGAAGAGCCTTTTTCACGTTCTTCTTTGGAGAATTCCACAATCAGAATGGCGTTCTTTGCAGCCAGACCGACCAACAAAATCAACCCCAATTGAGCGTAAATACTCAATGGTAATCCGGTTATAAATAAGCCTGCTAAAGCTCCGAGCATGGCGACTGAAACAGACGTCAACACAGGAAGAGGGGTTGACCAACTTTCATATTGAGCAACCAAAAACAGATAAGCAAATGTCATCGCCAGTATAATCAGATAGCCGATTTCGCCACTGCTTGATTTTTCCTGATAGCTCATGCCGGACCAATCATAGCTAAAGCCATTAGGCAGTTGTTTGGATAAAGTTTCCAGAGCTCCCATTGCCTGACCGGTACTGGATGCCGGGCTTTGAACAGCGGTAATGGCGGCACTCGGATATTGGTTGTAACGACTGACAACACGTGGAGCCAGAACTTTTTTCATGGTAATAAGCGAATCTAAAGGAACCATTTCACCGTTTTTGTTTTGGACGTGTAAATTCTTCACACTTTCCAAATCTTTGCGGAATTTCCAGTCGGCCTGAATCATTACCTTGTTTACCTGAGTTCCGAAGTTGACGTCATTGACGTAGCTTGAACCCAGATAGTTTTGCAGAACACTGTAAATGCTTCCGATAGAAACTTTCATGGCTTCTGCTTTTTCGCGGTCAATGGTGATGTAGTAGTTTGGGGTTTGAGCCGTATAAGTTGTGTAAGCATACAAAATGTTCGGATCCATATTAATTTTAGCTAAAATGCCATGAAGAGCTGCTTCCAGTTTACGAGGATCATCGGTATTTAAAGATTGCAAACGATAGTCCATACCGCCACTCATACCCAAGCCCATAATTGCAGGCGGTTCAAACAACTGAACTTCTGCTTCTGGCAAGCCGATGACTTTGGCACGGATGCGATTGAGAATATTTGAAGAATAAAGCTTATCTCCAGGGCGTTTGTTCCACGGATGGAGAGTAATAATGTTCATAGCAACATTTTCACCACTACCGCCAATCATACTGACGCCAATTACGCTCATTATGTTTTCTACACCGGCTTCTTCTTTAATCAGAGGGTAAATCTTGTCAATGAAAGCCTGAGTGCGAACACGGGTAGCTCCTTCCGGAAGTTGGATGTTCATAAAGATAACACCTTGGTCTTCAGAAGGAATGAAAGAGGTTGAACTGATACGCAATAGTCCGCCGACTCCGGCAAACAATAAAACCATAATCAGGAAAATAACGCTGACTTTGCGTCCTAATAATCCGACAACGGAGGCGTATCTGTCTCGAGATTTATTGACAACTTTGTTGAACCAGAAAAGAGGACCGGATTGTGCCGGTTTCAGAGGTTTAAGCAAAGTTGCACAAAGTGCCGGAGACAGTGTCAGTGCATTTAAGGAAGAAAAAGATACCGAGGTCGAAATTGCAATGGCGAATTGTTGGTAAATTTTTCCGGTAATGCCACCCAAAAATCCGACAGGTACGAAAATTGCCAATAATACCAAGGTTGTGGCGACAATAGCACTCGATACTTGTTCCATGGCTTTAATTGTGGCTTCCTTTGGAGAAAGGTGCTCATTTTCCATGAGGTAAAGCACACGTTCAACCACTACGATGGCGTCGTCTACCACCAAACCAATAGCCAATACCAAACCGAACAGCGTCATCATATTTAAGCTGTATCCCAATGCCAACATGACGGCAAAGGTGGCAAAAATAGATACCGGAATGGTTAAGGTCGGAACCAGAGTGGATCTCCAGTCTTGAAGGAATACATAGCAAACAAGAATAACGAGCACAAATGTCAGAAGCAAGGTGAAAACAACTTCCTCAATAGAAGAACGAATGTATTCGGTTGAATCATAACCGATAACATAATCAATGCCTTCAGGGAAACGTTCGGACAAACGTACCAATTCTTTTTTGACGGCTGCCATTGCATCCAAAGCATTAGCTCCAGAGAGCTGGTTGATGGCGATGGCAACGTTTGGTACACCATTAAATTTTGAAGTGGCACGGTAGTTTTCCTCTCCAATCTCCACACGGGCAATGTCTTTAAGGTAAACCAAACCGCCTTGTTCGGCTGTGCGTACAATAATGTTTTTAAAGTCTTCAACTTCGTTAATACGTCCTTGTGTTTGCAAGGTGTAAACCATTTGTTGGCTACCGTCTCCCGGCATGGCTCCGATACTTCCTAAAGAAGGTTGATAGTTTTGTCCTTCAATGGCGGCTTTGATTGTTTCAAGCGGGAGATTTAATGATGTAATCTTATCGGCGTCAAGCCAGACACGCATACTTAAACGGGCGGAATAGACGCTTACTTCACCAACACCGTAGGTACGGCTTAAGCTATCTTTGATGTTGTTTTGTACATAATCGGACAGTTCGAGTTGTGAGTAAGTATTGTTTGAGGAGATAATACTGATAAATCCCAAAATGTTTGATGAACGGGTTTTTACAGTTAATCCCTGACGAGTAACCTCGGTCGGAAGTTTTGATTGTGCCTGTTGGATACGGTTTTGAACTTTTACCTGTGCCATATCGCGGTCAACACCGACTTTGAAAGTTATGGTTAAGCTATATTGCGAATTTTCTGAAGAGGAATTCATGTAAAGCATGTCCTCAACACCGTTAATTTCCTGCTCAAGCGGAATACCGATGGTTTTAGCGATAACTTCGGCACTGGCTCCCGGATAAGAGGCTGAAACAACCACTTCCGGTGGGGTAATTTCCGGATAAAGGGTAATTGGCAATGAAAATGCGGCAATAATACCGGCCAGGGTTAAGACGATGGAAATAACCATCGCAAAACGAGGTCTTTCAATGAATATGCGGGAGAACATTGTTTATTTTTCCTCCTTGGCAATATCTTCGACGGATTTTATTTCTCCGACTTTAACTTTTTGACCGTTTTTAATTTTTTGCAAACCTTGGATGATAATTCTGTCATCAGTATTCAGTCCATCAAGAACAATTTGTTTGTCTTCCAGAGTTTCGCCCAAGACAACTCGTTTTTCCTCAACAACATCTTCTTCATTAACGGTCATTACGAAGTTTCCGTTTTCATCCTGAGCCACAGCGGCTTGCGGAATTAACAAGGCGATTTGGGCATCTTTTTTGCCGACGCGAATGTCAACATAGTTTCCAGGAATTAGTAATCCTTTGTCATTGCTGTATTCGGCATAGATAGCGATGGTCGCTGTATCGGAATTGATTTCATTATCTGTAAAACGGGATTTCAGATGATTGACTAAAATAGTTCCGTTCGGAAGAACCAATTCAGTTTTAATCGGAGAGGAATCCTTACCGTTTTTGTATGTTTGACGCATATTGAGGTAGTCTTTATCAGAAACGGAGAAAGCTACACGAATCGGATCAACCTGAACAATACGAGCTAAGTCTTGTAAAGTAGAGTTGACGTAGTTTCCTTCCGTAACCTGAGCTTTACCGATGTAACCGCTTATCGGGGCTTTGATTTCCGTATAGTCTAAGTCGATTTTTGCCAGATCAAGATTAGCTTCGGCTTGGGCAACAGCCGCTTTAGCCTGAAGGTAATTGCTCTCGGATGTGTCAAGAGTGGCAAGGGAAGCGTAACTTTGTTTGCTCAAAGATTTTTGGCGTTTATAGTCTCTTTCTGCACGGACAAGATTGGCTTTGGCACTTTTTAATTCGGCTTGACGCAGTTCTACGGTGGCGATGTAACGTTTTTGTTCAATAATGAACAGAATATCGCCTTCGTTTACAAAGCTTCCTTCCTGAAACAGTACTTTTTCGACATATCCGGTTACCTGAGGTTTCAGGTTAACGCTTTTGATTGCCTCAACGTGTCCGATGTAGCTTTTTTTAGGGGAAATATCTTGTTGTTCCGGTTTTTGAGTTAAAACATAAGCTTCTCCGGCAGCCCCTCCCATCATTGGCATTTGTGGGGTTAAACGGCCTTTCAGAAACCAACCGACAGCTCCACATAAAACGAGGATAGCTAGTTGTTTTATAACAGTTCTGTTGTTTACCTTACCTATACGCATTTTTAAAGTACCTTTCTTTTTAGACCGTTTGTTATTAAATCGAAGCTTTGTTCTACCAAAGTCGGAAAATCAAGTGAGCATTTACCGGTAATGAAATTGCCAAGTAATCCGTGCCATAAAGAACACAGGATTTGTGCCGTGGTTTCAATATCGATTTCGGGAGATATTTCTCCATTTTTTTGGGAAAAAGTCAATGTTTGTTTTATCTCTTGCAGGGGGTATTCTTCAATATCTTTAATAGATTTGCAAATGGTTCCGAGGATGGCTTCAGACCATTCCATCTGGTAAAAGATAAAGAATAAAAATTTTCTGTAATAAGGCTCATCTCTGACTAATGTGGCATTGATGATACAACGTTGTTTTAAGTCATCGACGGATTTGATTTCCGGGACTTGTTGTAAAATGATGTTGTTTGTGTGATTAAAAGCTTCTCTGATGAGGGCTGCAATTAAGTCCGGTTTATTGCGAAAATGCCAATAAACTGCACCTTTGGTCAGGTTAATTCGTCTGGCAATCTCGTCAAAAGTTGTACGGGAATATCCCTTTTCGCAAAAAATATCAAGAGCGGAGCGTAAGATCTCACTTCTGGTTTGTTCCGCTTCTTCCTTTGTTTTTCGAGCCATTTTTCTTATCAATTTTTATTATACATACCTGAAGGTATATATAGGGAAATTCAAAAATTAGCAAGTTAAATTTTCAGTGTTTTCCACTTTTTTTGCAGGAAGAAAAGATATCTTCTTCCATGTTATAAGAGGAACTTCTTACTCCGGAAATCCCCAAAACAGAGTGATAAATATTATCATGAGAATAAGCGTTTCGAATCTTGTTTCTCAGGCAGTCGGTATCAATATTTAAGGCTTGAGCGGTTTCCTCCTGCATCCAAACAAGAAAAGGAATGTCTTTCTGGTAAACAGGTGCCGTGTCATAAGGGGCGGCGTGCAGGTATTTTCCGTCTTCTCCCAAAGATTCCCCGTGGTCAGAAACATAAATCAACGCGGTGTTGTAGTCTTTGGAAAGTTGTTTCAGTTCTTCAATTATCATTCCCAGAAAAGCAGAGGTGTAGTGGATGGAATTGTCATAAACATTAACCAGACTTTCCAGAGAACATTCTCCGAGCGACTGTGTGGTGCAGACCGGTGTATAGAGTTCCGAGGTTTGAGGGTAATGTTCATGGTAAGCCGGTCCGTGGCTGCCTCTTTGATGAAGAACGACAAGGGTGTTTTTATTATTTTTTTGAATTTTTTCGCCGAACGAGTGTAACATTACTTCATCCAGACAATGTTTTTCATGGCAAGGGATTTCCACTTCTATTCGATCGCAGATATTATAGCATCCGGTATTGTTTTCTCTCCACAAGATTTTGTAGCCGGCGTGGTTAAGCACATCGAGAACATTTTCGGTGTATTCTTCACTTCCGGTTTTGAAAGATTTTCTGTCATGGTGCGAAAAGACACAAGGTAAAGCAACGGCGGTTGATGTTCCGCAAGCTGTAAAATTATGAAAATAAATCAATTCCTTACCGTATTTTTCCAAGGGTTGATTGGTCGGGCGGTGGTAGCCGTTCAGTGAGAAATTGGCGGCTCTGGCAGTTTCGCCCATTACAAACACAATCAGATTTTTCTTACCGTTGTTCCAGTATGTTTCCAATTCGGCGTCTTCTGAGATTTTTATCAGAGGCGGTTTGCGTTTCATTTTAACTTTGGCTACCGAGATAAAAGCTCCGATATAATTGACCGGAATGAGGGAATATTTGATGCTTTTGTGATTTTTTAAGAATGGTTTGGCAGAGGAAAATCCGCCAAAAATGATTCCGACAATTATCAAAACAGAAAGCAGTAAAGAGATACCCCTTATCTTATAAGGTGAAAAGATGATTTGTGTCTTGTAAATGAGAAAAGACGGAAGAATACCCAAAAGGAGGATAAATCCGGCGAGTTTGAGACTTAACAAATCATGTACTTCATAAACATCCGTTTTCATAACGTTCAACAGCATAATTTTATCGACTTCGGTATTATAGGCATACATAAAATAGAACGTGAACGTATTCAAAAGAAGCAGAAAGATACTCAGCGGTTTGACCGTTTTGGGGTGGAACAGAAGAGTACAAGCTATGTTTAATAATAAAAAGGTGCAGATTGCCGTTCCGCAGACAAACAAGCCGGAGCCGGTTATTTCATAAACTTTTTTTAAGAAAATGCCGTTGTAAACCAAAAGGACAAACAATGCGTAAATTAAGTTGAATGTTTGAGATTTTATTTTAAGCATTTGATATTTTCCTAAAAAAGTGTTCCTTGAAGATCATCTGCCAGATAAGAGATGGCTTCCTTCACAATCGGAATGGAAACGGCTCTTTTGCGAGCCAGTGAAATATGGTCAATTTCGGCGATTAGTTTTCGAGTATAGGCGAAAGAGCGTTGCATATTGGCTAAAATGTAATTTATAATATCTTGAGAAATGGCAATTTGTCTGTCGGTAAAAAGCTTGACAATCAGAGCAGACAACAGCTCATCATCAGGTTCTCCGATTTCAATCGCAGGGATGATGTTTAATCTGGACTGCAAATCCGGCAGGCTGAATTTGAGGCGAGCCGGTGCGGTTTCTGAAGTAAAAAGAATGTGTCCTCCTTCATTACGATAGAGGTTATACAGATGAAACATGGCTTCCTGATTGATATTTTCATCCAAATCTTCCACAATCAGACAATTATGTTTTTGGAATAGCTGATGAACCGTCTCAAGTTTTAAGTCTTTGGCTTTGATATTGGGAATTTTGTACGGGTAATGTGTTAAAACAGATACCTGATTGGAAAAGATGTTGGCCAGATGTGTTTTTCCGCAGCCAGAAGGTCCGTAGAGGCAAATGGCAAAAAAAGGCCATTGAGGCCATGCTTCCATAGTTTGCACAGCTTCAATATTGCAGTGGGCGACCATGAAATCTTCCTTATCCAGATAAGGTTGATGTTCCAATTCCAGGGGAAGTTGCCGTATGTCGTTGTTTTTTGCCATGTATTGTCTCGAATTTATTTTTTGCTATTTAAGACATCAAAAACCTTTTGAGTCAAGTCTCCAAGACTGAACGGCTTAGCCATAAATTCAAAATCCTGGCTGCCGGCAAGTTCTTTGCGGGCAATTTCTTCCGAGTAGCCTGAAGCCAGAATAATTCTTATTTCCGGAATTTTCTCTTTAACAATTCCGGCCAATTCGGCACCATTAATTCCCGGCATAACCATATCCGTAATCAGTAAGTCGAAGTCTGTGCTTTGTTCCAATTGTTCCAAGGCATTTTCGGCTGAGTTGCAGGCAGTAACTTCATATCCTTTCTTTTTTAAGGCTCTGACGGCAAAAGTTCTTACTGAGTCTTCATCTTCAACGAAAAGGATGCGGATGTTGGTGGTTTTTGCCGAACTGTCGTTTTCATGCGGACGGTCAATAGCCGAAACATTTAAGCCAAAAATGAGTTTTTGATTCATAGCGACCGGTGATGTGATTTTTTCTTGGACAGTCAAAACCGGAGTGCCGTCTTTTGTTGTAATCAGGCTTTTTTCAGAGGTGTCTTTGTTTTTTTCTTCTTCGGCATCATTGTCAAAACGAGGTAAATGAATGGAGAAGGTGGTTCCTTTGCCGATGACACTTTCTACCTTGATAAAGCCTTCGGTTTGACGGACAATTCCGTAAACCATGGATAAGCCAAGTCCGGTTCCTGAGCCGACAACATTTTGTTTGGTGGAGAAAAACGGTTCAAAAATGCGAGTCAGATTTTCAATCGGGATACCGCAACCGGTATCTTTGACGTCAATAACCACAAAATTCCCCGGTTTGATAATATCGGCTCCGAACTGGTATGGTTCGGTAAGTTCTTCCGTGCGGGTGGTGATGTTTAAGGTACCGCTTCCGTTCATAGCATCTTTGGCATTTACGGCCAAGTTAATGATGACTTGTGAGAATTGAACCGGATCAACGCGGATGTAGCCCAAGTCATTGCCGTGGTGAAATTTTAATACGATTTGTTCACCAAGAATACGTTTGAGCATGTGGCTTAGTTCCACAAAGTTTTCGGTAACGTTAATCAGTTTTGGTTTCAGCGGTTGTTTGCGAGAGAATGCCAGAAGTTGACGAACCAATCCGGCGGCTCGGTTGGCGTTTTGTTTGATTTGGATTAAATCGGCAAAAGACGGATCGCCGACACCGTGTCTTTGTAACAAAAGATCACAGAAACCTATCATGGCGGTCAGCAGGTTGTTGAAGTCATGGGCTACACCGCCGGCCAATTGTCCCATAGCTTGCATTTTTTGAGCTTGGGCAAACTGCATTTCCAAAGTTTTTTGCTGAGTGGCATCGATCATATACAAAACCAGACCTTCCGCGTTATCTTCTTTGGAGGCATGGAATTTTTTCATCGGATTAACATAAAGCATGGCTATTTTATTGTCAGTGCTTTTTTTTATGTGAACATCGGTAGAGTATACCGGAATCTCTCCGTCAAAGACATGATAGAATTCTTTGCGGAGTTCAATGTCGTCATCTGTGTCAATGTAGGAGAATATGTTTTGATTAATGAACATATCTTTTTTTATGTTAAAGAATTGTAAGAGGCTGTCATTGCATTCTTTAATTGTTCCGTCCGGGGTGGTAAAAATAATTCCCACAGGTGAGTTGTTAAACAGCCAGCTGATTTTATCGGTAGCGGAACTTAAGTCTCTTTTTAGATCTGCCTCAGCCGGAAGATTGCCGACAATCACGCCGCGGTATTTAATCTCTTTGTTGGTTCTGAAGCTTTCTTGTGCGGCATAACATTCGGCAACTATGTTTTTGGCGGAAACAAGATAAATTTTACCTTGCCAGAAAGAATTTTGTTCCGGAAGCGGAGAATTGTTGCTCAGAAATTCTTTTAAATTATGTTCGCACAATTCTTCGCGGCTTTTGCTTAGCAATTTAGCAAAACCATGGTTGCAATATTCAATATTGTATTCTTTATCGCAGGTATATACACCGACAGGTAGGTAATCCAAAAAATCATGAAGAGATTTTCTTTCATCCTGAAAGATTTGCTCCATATTTTTTGCGGCGGTAATATCTTTGATATTCCAGAACAGGTAGGTGGATTTTTTTATTCTTTTTATTGAGAACGGTCCTTGGAATATACCGGTCTTTTTCAGAAAGACCGGACGGACGGAAATTTCAAACCATTCTTCCTGTTTGAAGACTTTTTCATTATCAGGACTGAGAGAAAGAGCCAACGTAACTTTCTCCGGAACGAGATTGGAGCAAGCTGTTTTTAGACGGTAGAAGGCAGCTTTGTTAGTTCGGTTGTCGGAAAGCAGTTTTTCTAAGAAAGGTAAAATCGGCTCGTTTTTGAAAAACTCTTTGGCATAATCGTTTTGGATAACAGGTTCCTGAAGAGCATTGTCTATCCGTCGGCCTTTAAAGTCATTTTTTAAGATTTCGTTGGCAAAGCCGCCGTAACTGATGGCTTCTTCTCCGGCTGAGATGGTTTTAATGGTCAATATCAGGCAAAAAACCGTCATCAATACCATTGAAATAAGCAGGTACAGAAAATACTGCGGATACAGCAAAAAAGAGATAAGCAAAACTGTCAGGCCTATTAAGGAATAAGCCAGAAGAACCAGTCTTTTTTGTAAAAGTCTGTCAGGTCTGTGGGTTTTTAAGCTGCATAACATATCCAATTACCTCGGCAACGGCTTTAAAGTGTTCTTGCGGAATGGCCTGATCCAAATCCACCGAAGCGAATAAGGCACGGGCCAATGGCGGGTTTTCAACAATAGGGACGTCGTTTTCTTCCGCCAGTTCTCTGATACGGAGAGCCAAATGGTCAAGACCTTTGGCGACAACGACCGGAGCATCCATTGTTTCCATTTTATATTCCAGAGCAACAGCATAGTGGGTCGGGTTGACGATAACCACATCTGCTTTGGGAACATTGTCCATCATGCGGTGGCGGGCTCTTTCC
>CAZFRT010000016.1:15865-18181 GCA_964521455.1 uncultured Azospirillum sp. | reverse complement strand
AAGCTGTCGGCAGTAACATTACCTATCAATTGGTTATCCAGACTAACGACTTTACCATCCGGAATAACTTTACCCAACAAGTCGCCGTTAAAATCTATCGCCGTAATTTCTTGAGATTGAGCTTGAGAAACAGACATAAAAAAGCAAATTGCCGCAACGCTGAAAGTTTGGGCAAGTTTGTTGAAAAGGCTATAAAAACTATTCTGTTTCAAACTCAGTTCCTCCGGTTTTTAGCCACTTCCTGAAGGGCGTAACCCGATACTTTTTTATCCAAATCTATAAAAGAGCCGTTATTTTTGATGTAACCGATGTTCTTTCCGTTGACATCAACAACTTCGCCTTCCGGAGACAAACGTCCGACATAGTTTCCGTCATTTCCTAAAATAGTCGCTCCTATTTTATAAATTCTGCCCAGAATACTGTCATTGTTGTCTATCGCCAAGTCTCCCGACAAAGCACGACCGATAACGCTCTTATCCTTGCCGATGATTTTACCATCAAAATTAACATATCCCACAACTTTATCAGAGTTATCAATAACAATATCACCATCGACCACTTCCCCGATAAGTTTACCGGACCGGCTGATGACATTTCCGTCAGACAAAACCCGTCCGATTGCCACATTTTCCGTATCAATTACTCGTCCGTCCGGAGCAACCGCACCGATAACGTTGCCGCCAAAGTCGATTACAGCTCCCCGTTTTAGAAGGCTGAGGTTTTTATCCGTGGAACCTCCAGGCAAAATGGCGGTAATATTATCGTTTTTCAAATCAAACACATCCCCCAGAGAGTTAATACGACCTTTATAATTTCCCCAGATGTCAACCATAATGTTTTCAGGGAGAATTTCGCCGACAACGTTGTTTTTGCCATCTAAAACCTTGCCGTCGGCACTGGCTTTTCCTTCATTCTTTCCGTCAAGATTAATAATGTTTCCGTCAGCCAAACTATATCCGAGGTATGCTCCGTCATAACCAATCGCAGCACCTCGCAGCAAGGCTGCTCCTTTATATTCTCCCTTATAATCCAACAGCATCCCTTTGGCGTCAATTTTACCGAGCGTTTCACCAAAACGGTTAACAACTGTTCCGTCGCCACTGACTATGCCGAGACGTTTTCCGTTAAAATCAACAACCTCTCCCTTTGGCATCGGACGACCGATTTGCTTATTATAAAAGCTCATTCCGTCACCATTGATTTTACCGATTGCCACACCTCTGTCACTATAAATATAACCATCAGGGAACAAACGTCCGAGAACCTTGCCGTCCGGACTGACAATAGCTGTTTTTTCGCCCATTGCCGTACCGATAATCGTATTATTATCGTCAACAATCAGATTGTTTGCCAATAATCTGGCAGGTGCCTGTCCCGCCACATAAACTCGTCCGTCTTCTCCAACCATATTCAGGAAATTACCATCCAAGTCAAAGGCATATTTGTTTTCTAAAATTTTTCCGATATATCCGCCGTTTCGGCTGAAAACATCACCATAAGTTCCGACACAACCGACAGGAAGCAAGGCCGGAGAAATAACTAAACCGTCCGGAGAAACTTTGCCGAGATATTCTCCGTCATAAGAAAGGGCTATTCCGCTCTTAACCGTACCGCCGATAATATCGCCTTTTTCATCCAAAACCGTTCCATCAGGATTAACACAGCCGACATAATTGTTGGAACCGCCGCGAACAATACCGTCTGTTCCAACTTCGCCCAAAAGCGTGCAAGAGTTATCAAAGACCTTCCCCGGAGCAACAACTTCTCCGATATAAGTTCCCGAACTGTCGGTTACAATTCCGTCACTGCCGACTTTATATCCCGTATCCTGATTAGATTTACGGATTTTTCCGTCTCTTTCCAGATAACCGATATTTTTGCAACCATAACCAACGACCAAACCACCGCGAACCAAACGGGTAATTACTTTTGAACCGGAAGGATCCTTTACCAAACCGTTGGAAAGAATACGTCCGACAATCTGTTGCCGCTCATTTTCGACCGTACCGTTATTATTAACCGTCCCTAAAATCTCTCCCGATGCGGTAACCGGAATCATCTGTGTTTCCACCAAACCACCGATTTTATAACGTTCGTTACTGACAATACTGCCGTTTTCATCTATATAACCGATTTCATTACCATTCAAATCATAAACTTTTCCGTCTGCACTGATATAACCGATTACATTTCCGTTCTTATCCAACGCCAGATTAACATATTCTCCGGCTCGACCAATGACATTACCGTCCGCATCCACCAATGTTCCGTCTTCCAGCATTTTTCCGATAACATTGCCGTTAAAATCTATTACAT
>CAZFRT010000016.1:0-15765 GCA_964521455.1 uncultured Azospirillum sp. | reverse complement strand
TCCCGTTCTCGTCAATATAACCTATTACGTTACCGTCTTTATCATACGCCAAACGTCTTTGCGGGCCAACGGTCATATCCGAAATTTTACCGATGACATTGCCGTCTTTATCGACAATGGAGCCATCCGGTTTTACATAACCGATTACATTACCATATTTATCCACCGCCAGATTGACAAATTCTCCGGCTTTTCCGATAACGTTACCGTTTAAGTCAACAAGAGTACCATCTTCCAGCATTTTTCCGATAACATTGCCGTTAAAATCTATTACGTTCCCGTTCTCGTCAATATAACCTATTACGTTACCGTCTTTATCATACGCCAAACGCCGCATAGGTCCGGCTGTAACATCTCCTGCATCACCAATGACGTTACCGTCTAAATCGACGATGGTTCCATCTTCTAACATCCGACCGATAATATTGCCGTTGGCATCAATTACATTGCCATTTTCATCAATATAACCAATGATATTGCCATCTTTGTCATAAGCAAAACGACGGTTACTTCCCAAAGTTTTGTCTTTAACAACATTGCCGTTTTCGTCAACATAACCAACAATGTTGCCGTTAGCGTCAACAACGGCACCATTTGGCATAACAACGCCCAAAATATTTCCTTTTTCATCAACGGCTACTCGCCCCGGTTTGCTGACATAACCAATTACATTGCCATTGGCATCGACAACTTCGCCGTTTTCATTCAAACGACCAATGACATTGCCATCCATATCAACAACCGTTCCGTCAGGAAGCACACGACCGATGATATTTCCGTCCTTATCATACACATAACCGGCATCAACCGCTTTTCCGATAACGTTACCATTTAAATCAACAACCGTTCCGTCAGGAAGCATCCTTCCGATAACATTACCGTCTTTATCAACAACCGTTCCGTCAGGATTAACATAACCGATAACATTGCCAAACTCGTCATACACAAGTTTTCGGTTATCTGCGACACCAATGATATTACCGTCTTCATCCACAGCCATACCGTTTGCATTGACTCGACCGATGATATTACCGTTCTTATCGCGGACATAGCCGTCTTCATCTGCATAGCCGATGATTTCTCCGTTCGGTCCGATAATTGCCCGAAGTTTAGATGCTGTTTTACTTTCCGTTTCTCCATCTTTCGGAAGGGCGGTTTCACAAAAATTACAGTCTTCCTTACGAATGGCATTTCCATCTACAGGGATTTTTTCTGATTTTGCATTGCTGACGCTTAAATTTGATTCATGCCACGAAACAATAAAGTTATTTTGAACATTTCCGGCAACAATCGGCACCCAAGACATGGTAATATCACAATGTTCGTTACCTCTCAGCGTTTTTCCACTGCAATCATCATGGAAACTGAACCCATCAAACGGAGGTTCCGCCAGCTGTACGGAACTGATTGTGATTGAAGCCTTACCGTTTGTTCCGATTGTCAGCACATTACGGGCATCCGTTCCCAAAACGACCTGCCCCATATTAACAGGGTTGGGAGTGGTGGTAATCGGAATCTCTCCATCGTCAACATTCCCAAACTCCAGATTATTTTCCAAAGGTTTGACTTCGCCAATATTTAAAGCATCATCATTATCCGTAAAAACAGGCTCCTGATAATCATCAACAACCTCGTTACTCTGAATAAGAAGCATAACGCCGAACACAAAGATTACAAATGAAGTGATACCAACCGCAAGAATAATGCGGTTGGTTTTTCTCACATAGGTTTCGGAACGTGTTAATACTTCTTTACTCATTGCGTCCTGACTACACTACAAAATACACCGTTTCTTCCGAGCTTACTGCAGACAGAATCTCCATCATCGAGAGAATTAACAGGTCCTACACGCAAGTGGAACAATTCTTTACCTTGTCCGTCCGCCGGAGCATCTACCGAGAAGAAAGGCTCATAACGATTCAAAATATCCGGATATTTCTTTGTCAGACCTCCCCATAATTTTTCCAGATTTCCGACATCAGCATCCGTTCCGAGTTCAATTGAGATATTAGATCCGCCGTCAGAGAAACCCGAACCATAGCTGAATTGACCATTTCCGCCGAGGACACCGCTGTTATAATTATGATTATTGCTAATTCTCTGCATTTTCGAGTAATCAAAATTGCCACCTGGTTGTCCGGCACCAGCTCCTTGGTAGCCGACACTGACATTACCGCCCTGAGCATTGTTGCGGGCAATAATCTCGCTGTTGCCGACTTTAATGTCATATTGTCCCGGAGCTCCCGGATAATTTCCGTAATCCCCCGGAGAATCTCCGCCAACCTCATCAAAGCCATCGTTAGAAGCTGCTCCGCCAAAGCCTCCGTTACCGCCGCCGTTATATCCGGCTCCGCCTTGACCGCCGTTTTGACGTCCACCCGGAATTTTTGGAGCAATATCCCATGAACTGTCTTCAAAATCAGTTGCATAAGTTGCCATTTCCATACCATAATCATCAGAACGACGCATTTTTAAACAGATGATACGCTTACCGTTTCTCATAACCATATCGCCGATACCTTCAACAATAATCAAACGATTATTCGGTCCTTTGGTTCTAAACCCGACAGGAACTTCAATCCGCTCAACAATCAGTGTTACAATCGGTCGTTGCGTCATATTCAACGCCTTTTCACCCAAATCAATATAGGTGAAGATATCATCTCGCCAAACTCTCTCCGGAGCAATCACAACATCATCTGGGTTTGGAACATAAACTTCAATATCGAATCTGAACTTTGTCGGATCCAGAGGTATCTCTTTAATCCAGTCATTTCTGCCAAAACGCTTGGTAAAAGTAGAATCTACCGAAAGACCGCTTCCTCCCTTGAGTGAGCTGGCATTAACTCCGCTTCGTCCGCCTCCGTTGCTGCGGGATCCGCTTACTCCGGCACCCCGCGACCCCGAGGGTCCGTCAATAACATCAATATCAATAATGGAGTTCGTCAAACGCTCCGTATTAACACCTTCGCTTTTAACATAGAACACATACCGATTGCCAGAACGTCCAAAGATAATAATGTTGGTATCAACACCAACATTAGCCCCTTTGCGAGGATAAAGCAAAATTGTGTTCGGACCGGTAATCTGCCCGTCAAACGAGGAATTATCACCGATAAACATATCTTCAACCATTTCCCATTCCGGAAAATTAATCAAAGTCATCATTCCTTCGCGAAGGCGTATCGGCAACACCAAGTCCGGAGACCAATAGTATCTGGAATAAGCCGGCTTAGATTGTCCCTCCCCCAGATTTTGGAGCGGATCCAACCAAGCACTCTGCACCATTCCCAAAGAATTAAAACCGGCATATCCCATATTCATCGGCATGTACTGCCCCTGGCTTTGATCGGCATTTTGATCCAGGCTTCCCATAGTCGCCTGAGAATAAGCATTTTTCCCGGCAGCTATCAGCATTACCATCCCAACAAAAAACATCTTAACCGCTTTTAAAACCATTCCCGAATACACCTTTATTTTACTTTATTATATGTCAGTGAGTAACGAACCACCGTAAACCCGACCGGATTTTTAAGCCTTTCGCCATATTTAACGCTCTTTCGCCGATAAGCCACTCGCAAAGAAGCCGTCCAATAATTGATTTCCGGCGTTGAAGAATCCGGATACATATCCTGCGTTTCATATTCCACTTGCCACAAACCTTTACCAAGCTCATTTACCGTCAGGATACGAACATTTCTTATCATACTTTTGGTTCGAATAATCATCAGAGCTCGTTTTGCCGTCTTTTCAAGAAATTCAGAGTAAACAGCTCCCGAAGACATCTCTTGAATCGGACCTCCCGGCATCCAACGGGCTTCCATTTCAGGAATATCCAAATCAAATGAACTGCGAAGCAGGACATATTCTCGAACAAACACTTCCGTAATAGCTTTTTCATCAGCCAAATCGCCCTTAACCGGCTGAATATTATATACCTGTTCCTGTCTGTTTTGGAAGGTCAATAAAAACGGCTCGATACGATACAACGGCAAAACCTGCATAATTGCCAAGAACAAAATAACATTACAGCACAAACTGATTGCCGTAATGATTGCAAAAGCACGAGCTGTCCACAAATATCTTTTTTCCGCCACATTTGCAACGAACACATCCGCATTGGCACGCGGAGCATTTCTCGGAGCTGATTGAGCTCTGCTTCCGATTAATCTTTGTTCCGTATTATTTCCACCGAGAGCATTTGCCATTACAGATAAACTTCCTTATATCAGATTGTTTCCACAAACCAATCAGGCAAATCTTTGGGCAAATCAAGCTGCATACAAGCACAAGGAGACAGCTTCAACTCGTCCACACCTTTACCGACACCAACAGGTTCAGCCTCATAATATGAACCGAAAATACCACAGGCCGTCAGCAGCAAGATGAGGAAAAGCATCACAAATCTTTTATACATTAAAGGTCCCTTTCAATAATTCTATCTATAGATATGTTGAAGTTATACTCTTTTAAATTAAAAGTCTAACATCATCCCAATAAAATCCCCAACTTATCAACAAGCTAGAATATATCGACCTCTGTTTGTGAATATCTGGTAACCGTAAAACCTAAAGGATTGATCAAGCGAAGACCAACAAACACTCGTTCCCGCACAAAATATGCAGTTACAGAAGCCGTCCAATAGCGAACCGTCAAAATTTGAGCTTTGGTCTTTTGATCTCTGTCCACCGCAGACAAATCATAAGTTTTGAAATCAACTTTCCACACTGGACTTTTTTCTCCACCGAGTTTTCCGATAGAAATAATTTCTACTTCCCGAACTTGTTCATCTTCTCTCATTTTGCTCCAAACACTGTAACGGTATTGCTCAAAATCGGAAAAAACTCGCGGAGCAGACAGGAAATTAAGCATTCCGCCGCCATACCACCGGGTCATCATTTCTTTTTCATCATAAATAATTGTATTACGGAGCAAAACATATTGGCGAACAAACGTTTCCATTAACTGTTTTTTGGAAGCCATGTTATATTCAATCGGTTCATTGCGAACAATACCTTCTGAAGAATCCTGCTGGATGATTAAAAACGGTTCTACCGTAACTTGCGGAGCCAGCTTAAATAAAGATAAGGACGCACTCATAAACAAAAGAAGAGACGCTACCGCAAATAAAACGAACAAACGGGACAACCACATATAATATTTCAGCTTGAAACCGGATACTTCCTGTTCCACCTCACTGACAAATTCTCTTTGGACTCCGTTGGCATCGGTTATGGATAAAACTTTCGTCCCTTCCAATCTGTTATTTGTTCCGTTCATTCACGCTCTCTTTTCAGTAAGATGCACAATATGGTCTTGGGAACGCCGCCAATTGTTTTTCGAAAGCTTCTTTTGCTTTTTTAGAATATTCTTCATTGACTTTCTTATTAACCTCTTCGGACTTAATCTGTTCATCCAACTCGGCATCGCTCGGGGTCGTTTCCGAAATAGAGATTAGCTCATCTTTATCTTTTCGTAAAGCCCCCAAAATTCTTTTCAACTTTTCAAGACGCTCTTCAACAACGATATTGTCTGTTATCTTAATTTCGTCCATTCCGTTATAGCCTTCAGATACCAGTTTATTTTTCAAACGATCCAATTGTTCAAGAACAAGCTCATAATCGTCTTTATTTGCGAGATTTAAGTTCTCATTCGGAGTAAAACCGACTTTTTTCAGTGTTTCAAACAATGACGCTTTTGCTTCTTCAATACTGATGGCTAATTCTTCTTTTGCTTGACGGTATCCTTTTTCCAGCTCAACAAAGTTCAGGAAATTTCCGATTTGGTTTTGTTTCAGAAGAGCACGTTTGAATGCCTCATCTTCAATATTGGTCTCATAATTGTTTCCGGCAGTACTCATTTCTTTTTGAGCAGCGGCCAATTTTTCAAAGACCTTTGTTGCAGAGGTATTAAAGTACAAATTGTTATCTCCGGCTCGCAAAAGAACTCCCAGCTCACTTGGTGCAAAGACATCTGGTTTTGGCGTAAGCCATTTTGGAGCCAATGTCGTTCCGATATTAACAGCTTTATCTTTGGCAATAGCCTGTCCTTTTACGTCTTCGGCAATATCAATAACATTATAAGAGGTTTTACCGAGTAAACTGCTTTTGCTTTCAAGCTTAAGTTCCTTACACTCCGGAATATCGCTCTCGTCATCTTTATAAACCACATACATGCCATCCTGATTAATATCCAGTATTTTTCCTTCCGTACGACAAGGTAAGATACCCCCTCTCATAAAGGTCAGATTTTCTCCGCCGAGAGCTAAAGCCGTACTTAAGTCAATGTCTTTTTCCACAAAAGCATGCGGACGAAGCATCAACTTCCAAATTTCAGGCATCTTACTACCGCTGTTGATAAAACCATCCTTGGTTATGGAGTTGTCAGCCAATCTGGTAACATTGTCATAATCCGTATCATCAAAGAAGGTAAATTCTCTCAATGGCGGGAGATATTCTTCCGGCATAGATTTCGGAGCTTTGAAATCACGTTCTTTGCCGACAATTCCGACAAAGTAATCATCATCGGCAGTCTTACAGCTGTCTCCCGAACAAGCTTGCTTAACCATGGCCTGCTGATACACTCCCGTTACCAGCCCGATAATATCCGGTTTGCCGGAAAGAGCTTTAATTGCACCGGAAATATCGCTTAATTGTTTAACAGGGAGATTCTTAAGCTCATCCATTAATTCGGCATGGCGTTTAACCACCAATTTATTGCTTTTAGGAGTATAAAGGTCATCTCCGAGGTTCATAATATCGCTTCTGGCTTTTTCTACCGCTGAAACCGCATAATTTCTTGTATCTTCTACAACAGCATCCGTTTCACTTAAAATATTAAGCACAGGAGACGGAACAACCAATCCCAAAGCATTTTTAAATGTGGTCTTTATATCATTATTATAAAGCTCTAACAAAGATACAACTTGTTTGGCTACGCGTCCCTGCTCAATTTTTTCTTTGGTTGATGCAACATCCGCAGTATAGTTGTTTTCAATCAGCTGAACCTGAACATTATAAGCCTGCTCAACACTTTTAATCTGATCTTCGACAGATTTCAATTGTTCCTGTAATTTTTCAATCTCGGCTTCTTTGGCTTTGACATCTTTACGCAGGCTTTCTTTGTTTTTCCCAGCGACGGCCGCCGTTTCCTCACTTTCGCTTATGCTTTCCTTGGCTGTTTTCATTTGCAAGCCGTCTTCATCATAAGTATAACTTTCTTTTCTTTCAATTTGGCGGGTATAAGTTTTTACTTCTGCTTCCTGAATTTCCGTTTTAGAAATTTCTTTCTTCATCGGTGTATATGTTTTCTGAACAGAATCCAGAATTGGCGTTGCCTCTTTTATTCCGGCAATGGAAGCATTTTCAGGCGACGCTTTTTCAATTTTGGTTATCGGCTTTCCTTCAACTACCGCCGTTTCCAACTTCGTAATTGTTTTATATTCCGTTTTGGTCGGAACAGCGTCCGAAGTCTGCAAAGTCAACGTTGTCGCCGTTTCTTTAGCAAAAGGACGACGGCTTGACAAAGCATCTTTCAGTTCGGCTTTGACCGCATTATTAGCTTTGGCTTCGTCATTAATTTGTTCAATGCTTTCCAAGGCATTCATTTTGAAAGCACTAACCTGATCCCGTTTTAAAACATCCGCCAAAACAATTACCTCTGAACGATGATAAGAAGATTGTTTTTCCAACGGGCTGATTGCTCTTTTTCTGAAAGTGTCATTTACTTTGTCGACTGCTTTTTCTATAACGGGAGCAGAAGCTTCCAGTTCATCAAATTCCGAAGCCTGCATATTGGCTTTTGAAACGGCATTCAATTCATTTTTCAATTGTTTTTTCAAATTTTCACGATGCTGGAGCTTTTCCGTATCAATGGATTTCACAGCGACAACTTCCGACTTCTTTACCTGTTGCAGAGTTTTTGATGGAGCTGTTGTAATTTTTGCGGCTTTTTTAGCCGTTGCAACCGAAGAAACGGCTGTTTTTACTGCCGGTACAGCTGCTTTTTGAACATTTTTCGTCAACTCTGTTTCATATGTTACGATTTCTTCTTCGGTTTCCGGTGTAATTTCCACCTCAAACGATTCTTCCTCTTTTACGGTATAGTAAAGTTCCTGAGGATTATCCGCTTCTTCCTCTTCCAATCTTTGAACCAGATCGTTAAGTGTTTCCTGCTCGTTTTGAGCCAACATCGCTTCTTTAGAAAGTTGGTTAATTCTCTGATTATAGGTTTTTACATATTGGGAAGCCTTGTTAATTTTGGCATTAATCGCCTCTTTTTGGCTCAACAAACCGGCCAAACGGGTTTCTTTTGCTTGTTTTGCCTCATTTAAAGATTTTTCCTTATTATTCAAAAGAGTTTCTAACGCAGAGACCGAAACAGTTTCTTCATCATTTTTCTTTTTTGTTATCAAAGAAGACAACTTGTTCAATTCTGTTGCATTATAGGCTTTTTCTTCAGGATTTTGCACTAAATCATTCAATTTAAAAGCAATTTCGATAGCAACGTCATTGACGTCAACATTTTTCAGGTATTCTTTGATATTATTATACTTGCCGTCAATATACTGAGTATAAAATGTTTTTTGGTCATTCCAAATCGGAAACTTCTTACTTGGTGTTCCCCATTCAGGTTTTTTGCCATATTGATCTTGCACAATCAGAGACGCAGCTTCGGCACCAATTTTCCAATTTACCATGGATGTTTCGCGATTAACTTTTTCCAATTCTTCTTCTTTGCTCGGATTAGCCAATCCGCTGTTGCTCATTTTCTGGTACTTATCCTTATTTTTTTCAACAGAACTGAGATCCGAATTATCAACGTCCATATCCACTTCCGTTTCACCCAGATCATCCACGGAAATCGAAGAGGTTTGTTCGGCTTTGGCAACTTCAAAACTTTTAATCGCCCAGCCTGAAATACCACTTCTCAAATCATATTCATTAATCTGCTCATCTGAAATAACATTTCCTGTCCAAACCTTTTCAGGATTATTATAATAACGTCCTAAAAATTGTATGCTGCACTGATCCGCCTCTTTCAAAATTTTCAGAGACTGTTCATGCAGTTTCTTCATCTGTTCATACTGTTCAAACATTTCACGATAAGACGGAAGCGACTTTATCAGATTATGAACTTCCATTGCTTCCAGAGATGTTTCATAGACGGGATTCAGCTTTTCCAGTTCCTTCATTTTTTCTTCATTTCCGGAAAACGGTGATTTCATATTAGACGGAGGAGCATCAACAAAACTCATAAATCCGTTGTTTGCCGGATCATATTCATAATCTTCATCATCATCTTCTTCGTCAGCCACAGAAGATGTGTTTAAAGAAACCGTGCGTGCCAAATTATTTTCCGTTTCAAAAGTTATCCGCTGACGAGTTAAAGCATCGGCTTCCGCTTCTGCCCGACTGGTCGGCGTTTTCACGATAAATCCTACTGCCGGAGAAGCTGATTTTGCGACAGCATTTGAAGATTTTACAGACATTTTGGACTGATTAGCCAATGTTTTTGCACTCATCTTACCAACTTGGGCTGAATTCAAACTTGATTGATTTACACTCGCTTGATTTGCAACCGCGGAAACGGCTGTCTTATTCAAAGAAGAAGAGATTGCTTTCGGTTCACCGGATAATTTAGCCTCGGATGCCGTATTTGCGAGAAGGAATTTTTCAGAAACTGCCTCTGCACGCAAAGGTTCATCTTTTACCATTTGTTTCAAATCAGAAACTTTTGCCGTTTTGCTGACATCGGCTTGTAAGGCCGTAAGAGACTTGGCTGTTTCGACTGTTTTTGCAGTTGCAATTTCTTTCAAACCCGTCGCTTGTTTTACATTGTCCGATTTTTTCAAAACGGCTGTTTGAGCTTGAGCCACATCGGCTGTAAGAGATTTAGCATTTTTTTGAACTTCTGCGACGGTTGCTTTTTGTTGCGGAGTGCCAAAACTTTTCCGACTACTGGACAAAGTTTGTGAGGTGGTTTCAGCTTTTGCGGCAACAACTGCACTTTTAACCATTGCTTGTGCTAAAACGATTTTTTCTCCGAAAGTACGAACAACAGCTTCGTTTTCAGCCACCACAAGTTCTGTATCGGCTATTTTGCCATCAAGGAGAGAGCTTTGTTTATCGGCTTTTGCGGCAGGTTCAATTGTTTGAGAGACGGCTTTTGCTGCTTCGTATTGAGCTTTCATCGCAATCAATTCTTCCGTAATCTGAAGCAATTCGTCCATTGTTTCATAAGCCGTAAAATAGTTTTTCCAAACGCCGATATCATCTTCATTACTTTCAGCCCCTTCTTCGCCTTTCCCGGCAACCAAGGTTTCCGGAAGTTTGTTTATTTCGGCTTCAAGTTCTTTTAATTGTGTTTCCAACTGACGAACGGAAGTATAAACCTCAATTACCGTGTCTTGATAAAATTCAACGGATTTACCGCGATAGCAAGACATCAAATCTTGTTTCTTGCTCGGATAGGCAAGAAACAACTTATACATAGCCTTATAAACAGATTCAGGATCATGAATATCAGCAATTTGAGTTTCTTTAATTTCTTTGGTGCCGGCAATGGCCTTCTTCTCCTTTTTCTTGAACAATCCACCCATAAAACCGGTAAACTTATCTAAATAAGACTTTTTGGCCGCTTTAATGAGCTTGGTCTGTTCCTGCATATAGGTACTGGCCTGAGCCTGAATATTGGTTGCCGCAGAACCAACTCCTTTTAAGGAAAATTGAATATCTGTCGGACCATCCACGGTTGGCGAAACCGGTCCCGGCGGAAGAAAGAATGCCACAGATGACCCGCTAAGAGAAAAATTCAGGCACAGGGAAACAACTAAGAGAAAAAGTGTTTTATATAATCGCGTCATCATTTCTTTTCTCCCGCTTTAGCAGAAACTGCAACTTGTGCCGTTCCAAAACTTTTTCGGCTGCTTGCTTGAGGAACCGCAGAAACTTTTGCTTTAGATTTTGCAGATAAAAGATTCTCTGTTTTACCTTCAGCCTCTTTGGTTGCTTCTTGGGCTGCGTCTTTGGCAATCGGAGCTTTTTTATCAATCCGGAAATCTGACGCAACTCCGGCACTTCCCGCCGCACGAGCCGCCTTCTCATACTCATCCTGCAACATGGCATCCTCATCTATTCCGGCTGATGAACGAGATCTGGCTTTTGCTTCATAGCTTTCTTCCGTTTCATCTTCAATCGGATTACCACTTTCATCATATTGAATATCATCAACATATCGGGTTATGTATGTTATCTCCTCAGGAGCCTCTTCCGGCAGAACATAATCATCTCCAGCCAACGGATAAGCTGTTCCGCTATCGGAATATCCGGCACTGGTATCAGCAGAATACCCTGCTCCGGAAGAACTTCCTCCCGAACCACCACGGGAACTTCCCGCTCCTCCTTTACCAGTTATAGAGCCTATCGTTTCCATGGCACTTCCGGCTAATTCTTTGTAGTCATTAATCTCGCCAGCCATGTTTTTGACCTTACTATATCCGTCTTTGGCCTTATCAAGCAGAGATTTATCCTTTTTATTTTCCCCTTCTTTTTTATTACAATCAGATTTATTATATTTATAATCATCCAAGTTAAACGATGTAATGTCTTTATCAGGATTTCTCAGCTTCATTACCTCGCTCATTGCGGCCAAATCCGTTGCCGTTTTCATTTTCATATCTGCCATCAACAGTTTTGTATATTTCAACAAAGCTTTTATTTGGTCGATTTTAAGTTGAATACCCATAGCCGGTTTGGTTGAAAAGCCTTCACTGGTATCTGCTTTTTCTTTGGCTTTATCTCCTGCCTCATTACTGGTTTCCAAATCTTTTTTAATGAACAGAGCCGCATTAACAGCTTTTATGGTATCCAAAGCCTGTACTTTTTTCCGATAATCCATCACCTTTTTATGACTTTCCGATGTAACCGGTACATCTGCCGGAATAAAGTTATTGTCTACGGTCTGATTTAACTCCTCTGCAGCAGAATCATCCCCTAACAAACCTTTCAGCTTACCGGCATTTTCGCTCAATGCTCCCATTGCCTCTTCCGACGCTTTTGATTTTGCTGCCGCAATTTGTTCATCCAAAGCACTTAGTTGAGAACTATACTGAGATTTTACATTTGTTGAAATTTGTTGAGATTGCTGATTAAACTCTTTTATTTTGCTTTCATTAGCAACAATACTTGCTTCATATTCTGATTTCTTTTCCGGTTCTTCTTGTATCTTTTGTCTGAGAGCGGTGTTATTTTGCTGTAAAGCGTTTATTTTCCCGGTAATTTCCGTTACCTGAGCAAAAATCTCCTGTTCAATGGTATCTTCAAGTTCTTTTTTCTCGTTTTGAAGTTTTAGAATTTCTTGTGCACTTTGTGTTTTGGAGGTAACATTTCCAACAGCACCTGTTGCTGTTCCGGCCACACCATTTACTTCTCCGGCAACATCTCCAACGGTGGAGCTCACGTCTTCTTTCATCTGGTTAGCCGCAGAAGTTACATCTCCGACAGCCTGCATAGCGTCATTCTTTAACTCTTGCAAATTTGCAACGGCTTCTTTAGCCGCCTTACCATAGGCTATCAATGTTTGCAAAGTGGCGTTTTCATCCATTACCTTTTTCGCTTCACCACTCCATTCGGAAATGGTTTCCGTTACTTTTCCGGAAGTTGCTGATACATCAAATTTAGGCTGTGCCCAAACAGGTGCCGTACTTAATAAGGATAGGCTCAACACTGCTGATATGTAATAGTATAAAAGTTTCATGCCAGTCCCCTATTTCTGTTCCTCTTCTTCATCAACCTGTTTTTGATAAACGCCCGCCTGTTGAGTGATATTCAATTCAAAAATCGCTAACTCCAAACCTAAAATACGTCCCATGCGACGAGCCATGATGTCCGCTTTTTCCCTTATTGCCGCCTTTACGCAACGAGTATTGGTACTTCCATCGCTCCCTTTGGTACATTCTTCAAGAGTATCTTTTTTTTCTGCTAAACGCTCCTTTGCCATATTGGTTCGGATTGTAAACGCGGAAGAATATAGTTTGGCAAAATTATCACGCTGAATAACCATAAATTTTTCATTCTGCAACTGCATTGCCTGGTTGGTGTTTAACGCTCCATCTACTTTAGCACCCTTTTGCATCATATAGTTAGCAACAATTGCTTTAGAGGTTTCTTCCTGATCATCCACATCTTTGATAAAACTAGGCTGTTTCAGATTAAGAGATGGTAAAGATAAACTACCGTCTGCCGCCGACATAGCCGTTCCGGTCGGATCCGAAGCCATTGCCTGAGCCTGAGCTGCTGCAGATTTTGCTTGATTAGCCACACTCACCCCTGTTGCCACCGCTTGTTTTATCGGTCCGGCAACACCTTCCATTGCCGAGCGTACCTCTTCTTGCATTTTTCCCAACTCATCTTTAATTGCTGTTGCTTCTTTTACAGCAGACTCAACCTGGCCAAAAACTGCCTGAGGTGCCTCGATGTCCGCTTCCGCCTTCTTTACTCCCAGAAAACTAACGGCTAATAAAAAGGATAGAACTAACGTATTATTTTTCATCATCCCTGTTCTCCCGCCGTTGAAGGAAGCGACTGACTATCAACACTTCCGATATTTGAAAGAGAATCAAGAAGCAATTGGGCTGAAAGAACATCCAATACTTTGTTAAATTTGAATATTCCTTCCTTATTGGAAAGGGTTAAGCCTCCTATATCACCGGTCTCGTTTGTTGCGTCACCGCTTTCACTCTCAATTTTTTCAACCGTTGCATCATTGTAAGCAACTTCTTTGCTTCCCTCTAAAGCAACAGCCACCAAACCTATCCCCGTACCGGTTACAATCTTATTGTAATTTTCCAAACCTTCGGCCGCCATCTTCATGTCCGGATCATTTTTATCCTGAACAAATTTTTCCATACAACTTGTTACCTCGCCACTGTCTTCATTAACATCTTTGGCACTGAATCCACAAAGTTCATACATAGCTGGTGCTCCGGCAAATTTACCGTCAAACGTCGGATCCACCATATCGTGTTCCGAATCCGGAACTACCTCTTCCGTATCAACAACTTTTGCAAACGGCAGTTTGGCAAAACTGTCCAAAATCAGCTTAGAGGAATAAACACCTAACAATCCGTTACCCAAAACTAAAACCTCTTTATCTGTCATGGTTATGGCTGAAATATCATCCCTGTTTTGATCCGATGAACTTGTTGCCTCATTTAACTTATCTTGTTTTTCATCATTGCCGGCAACATCTTTACGATCTCGCATTCCTTTAGCGGCCATACCGATTATAGTTTCTGAGTTGACCGAATCCAGTATACCCCGAGCTTCGGCTGCGTCCTGTTGATTTTCACTCTCTGCGGCTTCAATGAGTTTTTTCAGACAATCTGCCAGATTTTCTGCATTTGCATCTTTAGCACTGAAACCGCAATAACTAAAAAAACTTTCAGACGCCACGAACTCCCCGTCAAATGTATTGTCAATTATGTTAACGCTCACATTGCCTGCACCGCTTACATCAGCAAAACTGAGCGTTTCTGAAAAAAAACGGCTGACAAATTTATTTTTGCTTTCCAATTCGATATCTGAACGTTTTTGGAAAGCTTTTCTTCCCGAAACTTTAGGTTGTCCGGATTTGCTAACACTCGGGGTTACCTTTTTCTCCATTGCTACCGGAGCCACAATACTTGCTTTTGATAAAGCCGGTGATGCTACAGCGGCCTTGTTCAAATTTACCGCCCCTTTATCCAAACTTTTCGGAACCGCAACAAGGGCGTCTTTGGCTATTCCGTTCGGTTCGGCAACAGCTTTAACAGCCGAAACATCTCCGATTTTTCCGACACCTGCTTTGCTTTCAACTTTGAAATCTGCAGAAATTCCGGAACTTCCCGCTGCCCTGGCAGCTTTTTCGTATTCATCCTGCATCATGGCGTCCATATCCACGCCACTGTTATTAGCGGCGGCAGCTCGAGCCATTTCCTCATACGCATTCTGGTTAGCCATACCTCCTTCTTTGGAAAAGAATCTTTCTCCGTTCGGAAGTTCTATACCCTTATCATCCAAGACCTGCTGGTAACCTTGTTTCATATCTCTCAGGCGATTTTCAGCTTCAGCCAATGCCTGTTCGGCCTCTGCAGTATCTTCTCCGGCGGCACGAAGTTCTTCCAATCTGGCTAAAGCAGCAGTTCTCTCGTTTTCCGCACCGGAAATATCTTGTTTGAATCTATCGACAATTTGCTGATTGATTTGTCCCTGAAGTTCCGGATCAAGATTTGCCGTATCAAAATAACCGTAATCATCTCCATAAACTTTGTCATCCGAAGTGATTTGGAGCTGATCATAAATATCATTGTCTACAGAATCGGCAACATCCATACCAACCTGATTTTTGACGGCTCCCAGTTTTGCTCCGGCAGCACTCTTTAAATCTCCTGCCATGCTTTTTGCATCAGCTGCCATATTTTTAGCATCGGCAGCCATGTTTTTAGCCGTATCCAAACCATCTTTGGCCATATCTTTATAACTCATGGCCTCATCTTTCAGAGCCATAGCCTGAGATTTCTTCTCTTCAGCCCATGCTTTAGCGTCTTCTAATTCTTTCTTTTTCTTTTCAGCATATTCTTTGGCCTTGTCATATTTTTCTTTCATATCATCAAGGCGTTTTTTCTCTTTTTTGAGTTTTTCGGCTTTTTCTTTGGCTTTTTCCAAATTATCTCCGACATATTTCGATATACTTGCTTTGTCATCACCAATACCGGAATTGATTTGT
>CAZFRT010000015.1:0-18280 GCA_964521455.1 uncultured Azospirillum sp. | reverse complement strand
TTCATCAAGCAAAACTCCTTCAGGCCTTTGAAAAAATCCCGAAGAAAATTTGGTCCCATTGCCTAAGAAAGATTTGGGTATGATTGCAATGTCTTACGGCAACGTTTATGTTGCTCAGGTTGCTTTCGGTGCCAATGACTCTCAGGTAATCAAAGCCATGAACGAAGCCGAAGCTTATGACGGACCTTCAATCATCATCGCTTACTCACACTGTATCGCACAAGGTTTCAACCTTGCCGATGGTTTGAGCCACCAGAAAGATGCTGTTGAATCCGGTTCTTGGCCTTTGTATCGTTACAACCCTGAAAACATTGCAGAAGGTAAAGCTCCTTTGATGCTTGACTCAAAAGCTCCTTCCAAACCGTTGGCTGACTACATGGCTAACGAAACACGTTTCCAGGTTGTTAACAAAGCAAACCCTGAACGTTATGAAACTCTGTTGAACAAAGCTCAGGAAAACGTTAAAGACAAACGTTCCCTGTTAGAACACATGGCTGAGTTCAAAACAGCTGAATAATCTGTTCTTATTGCAGAAATAAAAAAACGCTTCATTTTCTTAAATGGAGCGTTTTTTGTTGATTCTGTCCATTTTATTTGTTATCATAACAATAAAATACAGCACGAAGGGGAATCCTGATGGAGCAACAATTAAGTGAAATAGAACAAAAATTGGATCTTTTATCTGAGAAAACCGGAAAACAAATTGACAAAGAAGCATTCAAAAAGAAAGCCAGAGAACATTACAAAGAATTTGGAAACTTTGATAAATTTGATATTCAAGAATTTTTAACGTCTCAAGAAAAAGACAAACCTCAAGAAAAACAACCGGAAAATGGTCAACAACAGAAACCGGAAGATAAAAACCGATTGGAACAAGAAGATGAAAAAGACCCGAAATCCAGTTTCAGCTTGAGTGATGATTTTACAAAAGCCAAAGACGGAAACGGAAATTCATTTAATGCAAAAAATCCCTATGAACTTTTTAATAAATTAAATGATCAGGTTGTCGCCAATAACCCTCCGGGAAAAGAAATAAAAATGCGTCTTAATCTTCGTCCTGAAGAGAAAGGCAGAGAAGATATAAAAGAGGCTTGTGCCCGTTCTGCTATAGAACACGGAATAATAATGAAGGGAGATTTGCCTCAAGACCCTAAATTCTGGCAATCATTTAAGAATGAATATTTAGCTGATAAAAAACATAAACCTGAAGATTGGGAAAGGCTTACCGCCCATATGCCGGATGAATTATTGGGACGTACTCCCGATAAAGACAAAAATAAAGATAACAACAAAAACAAGGACATGGAACAACTGAAAGCCCTTTCACGAGACGGTATTAACCCCAACCTGTCCGAAAACAAACCTGAAAAAGGAAACAATACCCAAATCAAACCGACCAATATGAATGTTGGTAACATGAGCAGAATAAAGGGCAACACATCACGATAAACCATCCCCCTCCCCGATTAAATTAATCGGGGAATTTTTTTATAATTACGGACAACAAACTTCCTGTTAATGACTTTTGTTTTTTATCGACAGCATTAAAACGAGATGACATTATGCACGCATAATTTGTTACAAATAACAATGGAGATACAATAAATGACCAATACTCCTGAACAGGAAGCCAAAAAAGCGGCATTGTTGCTGAATCGCTATCGTCACTATTCTTCCCAAAACCGTGCCAGTGAATTCGAAACCTTACCGGGACACATTCGCGGAGCCATTGAACGGGAAGCCAGATTCCAAATTGACAGCCTAATTAAATCTAAAACTTTTATCCCTTATCTGAACGAGGAAAATGTCAAAGACTTATATGCTGCTCATTGCGAATACTACGCTCACAAAGGCTTAGAACAACAAAAAATCAACCCTTATAATCCTGATAATTATTTCAATATTCTTTTGGAACGTGATTCCCAAGCAATCTATAATCAAGATGATCGTACCTATGAAGAAAATCAGAACGGTAAAATCGTCAAAACCAGCTGGACAGATCATAAAACAAGCCGTCATGCCGCTTCTATCGACCGTCATGCTGCAAAAATAGAAAAGTACAATCCTGAGCAAAAAATTGCGGCTATGCTTGCCCAAAAGGAAATCCACCTGAGATAAAACCAAACAGGAAAAATTTTTCAGAGCTGTATTATGCAAAAATAATACAGCTTTTTTGTTGATTTATAAAAAGAGCATGATAATATTTTAGACAAAATCTTAAAAATATTGCTACGTATATGTTTAACTAAATTATTATAATTATGAAGCCGTTATCACAACAAGAGTGCTTGATTCCGGTCGGAAACGAGTGCAGTGTCCCGTCTCTTATCGAAGCCTTCATGGTTTTTGCCCAAAAAAAACTATATGGAAAGATAAAATTCGGAATATCTCATAATGACGAAGGCGACAGTTTATGTTGGTTGCTCATTCCCCCCAAAGGAAAATTGCGACCGCTCAAAGCCTTCAATGACAATAACTTCTCCCCGATAACAAGTTTCACGGAACTCTCCGTAAACTCATATTTTGTCTGGAGAGGACGCTATTTCCAACTTGTGGCTGATGACTGTTTGGACCTGCTCATTAAAGAAATGAGCATTTTCTCGACAGAAGCAGATGTTTACGGATACGCTCAAACCCAGGGTTACGGAGATGTCAATATTTATGCCGTCAAAATATACAAAATCGGCAAAACTAACGACTATCTGTTCCCCGCTTGGTATATCCAAATGCCGGAAGACGCTAAATTTTCCGCTTCATTCTTCCCGATGTTTACCTGCGACATATTTTCCTCTTCTCAAATCAACACCAATGAATTGAACTGGGAATTTATGGAACCGGGAGACACATTCCTCAAAAACGGAGAATTATGGCGTCTTTACGAAAATGAAGAAGATGGACTGTTCATTAACAGAATTTCTAAGTTTAAACTGATTATTAACAACAAAAGAGGGGATTAACCCCTCTTTTTTATTTTAAATTTTCAGGATTCAAGCCCTGCAATTCTTTCAGAACAAACTTTCCATCTTTGCGGATGAGAACATCATCAAACCAAATTTCTCCCCCGCCCCATTCCGGACGTTGTATTAAAACCAAATCCCAATGAATAGCCGATACGTTGCCGTTATTGGTTTCGTCTTTATAAGAATTACCGATAGCCATATGCAGCGAACCACAGATTTTTTCATCAAATAAAATATCCATAATCGGCTTGGTTATAAACGGATTTACTCCGAGAGCAAACTCCCCCATATACCGGCTGCCGTCATCCACATCAAGCATTTTCTGAAACTTTTCGTTATTGGCAACAGAAGTCCCCTTAACAATTTTACCGTCTTTAAATTCCAGCCGGATATTAGAAAAATATTCCCCGTCATAAACAGTATCCGTGTTAAACTGAATAACACCGTTAATAGAATTTTTCACCGGTGCAGTATACACTTCACCATCCGGAATATTAACCTCACCAAAACACATTACGGATTTAATCCCGTCAACAGAAAAGCTCAAATCCGTTCCCGGCCCTTTAAGTCTGACCTTTTTAGTCTTATCCATCAGTTTTTTCAACGGCGACATTGCCTTTTTCATCTTGGAATAATCCAACAAACATGCTCCGAAATAAAAGTCTTCAAAAGACTGCAAAGACATTCTCGACATCACAGCCATTGACTGGTTCGGATACCGCATCACACACCAACGCGTATGTGGAACTCTGATGTTGCGGTGAATTTCTGTTTGAAGATACTTCTGATAAAGAGCCATTTTTTTATCAGAAACATCCGCAAGAGCGAAAACATCATCAAATCCCCTCAAACCGATATAACAATCTGCCTGTCGCATCAAATTAGCGTGAAACTCGGCAAAAACCTCCATCTGCTTGGCATCCGAATTTTCAATCAGATTTTTTACAAACAAATTATCGTTATGAAAATAAAAAGGAACGCCTCCAAGTTTTCCCGCAACAGCAATAAACTCTCCTAAAAGGTCTTTTGTAGAATCACCAAAAGCTTCGATATAAATTTTCTCGCCTTTTTTCAACTTAACGGAATGTTTCAAAATATTTTCCGCCAACTGCCTTAATCTTGTATCTTTTCCCATTTAAATTAATCCTCTCATATAAGCATTTAACAAACAAACGCCAAAACCCGTTGCCATAAAGTCTTTGTCAAGTTCACACTCAGCAATATCAATATGAGCCCATTTGGCATCTTTTTTCACAAAACGCCTCAAAAAGCAAGCTGCCTGACTGCTGTCACCTTCTCTTTTTCCGACATTTTTCATATCTGCGATACGAGAATTAAGCCAATTATCAAATTCTTCCGTCATCGGCAAAGGCCATAAATATTCACCGCAACGTTTCCCTGTTTCAATCAAATTTTGGCTCATTTTTTCATCATCACAAAACAATCCGGCAAACTGCCCGGCTAAAGCCGCAGCAACCGTTCCTGTCAGCGTCGCCATATCAATAATCCGTTCCACATCAAATTTCTTCTGAACAAACCAGAGACTGTCCGCCAACACCAAACGACCTTCCCCGTCCGTATCGACAATTTCAACCGTCTGTCCCGACATTGAGGCAAATACATCATCCGGTTTATAAGCATTCCCGTTAGGCATATTTTCCACCAAACACAAAACAGCCACCGCATTCACCGGCTGTTTTTGCAAAGCAATCGCCTTCATAGCACCGGCCACCGCCGCTGCTCCACACATATCAAACTTCATATTCAACTGCTGAGCATCTGTTTTCAGGGAAATTCCACCACTGTCATACGTAATTCCCTTACCGACCAAAGCAATGTCAAAATTATCTTTTTCCTTGTTTCCAATCCATTTAAGAATAACGGTGTAAGGAGGATTAGACGAGCCTTTGGCAACGGCAAGAGCTAATTTAAACTCCTCCTCTTCCATCGCTTTTTTATCCAAAACTTCCACTTCTAAGCCCAAATATTCCAAACGTTTCAAATCTGCGGCAAACGCTTCCGGCGTCAAATAATTAGAAGGTTCGTTTCCCAAATCTTTGGCATAGCGGACAGCATTTGCCAAAGCGGCATAATCGGCAAAATCTCCGAGTTCAATAACTTTTTCGGATACAAAGCTGACTTTTTCCAAAGAAGAATACTCCTCGGCCTTCTTTTTGGTAAAATACTTATCAAAACTATATGCCCCCAACTCTAACCCGAAAGCCAAATGATGAGCCATTTCGCTTTCACTCAACTTACAACCTTTTATTTCAGTAAGATAAACAACAGCTTCCGTGTTGCGGAACAATTTTTTTGCTAATGTTTTTCCTGCCTTTTGTAAGGACAAAGAAGAAATTTTGCTCCCCAGTCCCATAACCAGAATTTTGGAACGATGACTTTCCAATTCCAAAAAATCACCGGATTTTCCGCTAAAGTCATTACGACGAAACGATTCTTTCAACAGAAGCATTTCCTCGTCATTAAAAAACTTGGCAAACATATCCCGCTTAATTTTAAAATTCTCAGCGAGTCCCACAATTTTAACAGCATCCTTGCCGATATTTTTACCATTAAAGATAATTTCCAACATCCGCAGCTCCCTTAAAATGGTTAATGACACCCCATAGCAGGTGATTATATCAAAAAATAAATAACAAAATCCTAATTTGTTATAGACATAAAAAAACAAATATGTTATTTTAGACAAAAATCAGAAAAGACCTCAAAGGATTTTTGATGGCTTCAAGAAAAAACAATAAAAAGATATACCCGGAAATGCTGGACGAAACTGACGAAGAAGTCATCGCCCTAAGAAAAATCCTTGACGCCATCCATGAGGAAAATAATCCTCCCGAACCGGAAAACAACACCGAGCTATTAAAAACTCAGGAAGAACAAGATCTGGAGTTGGAAAACAAAATCCTTTCCATTACCGACACGTATGAATTTATACAAACTTTTCAACGCTTGGACTATATCTGGAAAGAACGTATTCTGCTTAAGTTATTTGACCGTTATCACTTTGGTGACAAAACCGTTAACCTCAAAAATAAATTCGACAAAAGAGAAAGTGACAAGGACAAACTGATTGACGCTTTGGAATACTGCGGCATGACCTGGGTACACAAAATGCACTACCCGCTGCACAGGCAAGAAAAGCACATTATCCGAATCGACTACTATGGTACCGTTAACAAACCGAGAACAGATCAACTTTCTCCTCAATATACCCATGCTTTAAAAAGCAACAAAGAGTTCCCAAGAGACGACTATCGCATTATCCGAAAATCTCCGGTATGGAAATTGTTTCGACATGCCAAAAGCTTCCGCTTAATTGAAGAAAAAGTCATCACGCAGTTGCAACAAATGAAGATTCCGCCGGAAACGCTTCTTTATATGAATTCCTATGACTTTTCAGATGTTCTGTTTGAGGCATTCAACAAGAAAAAAGAGCATACCAAAAACAAAGGGAACGCCACACTTTTTCTGGGTGCCAGACAACGCTTTGTAAAAGATTTCATCCGTAAAAACAAACGCTCGTTTATCGACTACCTAAAACGGCATAATGTCGATGAGCGCTATATCAAGGCTTTAGTTCAATCCATGGAAACTAAAGGGATTACGGCTAACATCACACCTCTGAATGAAAACTACACCCCTGAAATCATTACTGCTTTGAAAAAACACGGATTAAAAGTTTCCCAAATTAACACTTCTCAAAAGATTAGTGAACAACACAAACAATTTTTACAAGAACACAATCTTGACAACTTACTGATTGCCACCGACCAAAACGGGCAAATCATTACCGGACCACAGTTCTCTGTTCACCACAAAATTGCCGTTCAAGACAGTAGCGAACAGCCAAATCTGGCACAGGTGAACTACTTCCAAAACTTATGTCTTGTTGTTGATGTTCCTTACCACCGAGATATTTTCCACGGTCTGGATGAAACATCTCCATTTAACAATCGTGAAGCTTATTCCGCTCGAATTTATCTTAAACGGAAAGATACCGTATTCTTTGGCGGTTTGGATCCTCAAGACCAGATATATTATGACTATACGAAGGATCCTCGTACCTTAAGAAGAAAAAATATTGATGAACCGGAAGAAGATTGGGAGCATATCGGCTTCAGCAAGACATCAACTAATGTCAATTACGAAATCCTGCAGGAAATCATGTCTTACAGAGAAGAATACCATAACAAAAGCATATCTGAAAAAGAAAAAAGTAAAAACATTAAAAAAATTGCAAGACAAACCAAGATTCCCGCTTCTTTAATACAAAAACTCTTAAATTCCAGAGATAAACAATGAACAACTTACTTAACATAATGACCAAACAACAACTCATAGAACTCGGCTCTCCGGTTAAAGCAAAAGACATCATTCTTTGTCAAAAACAACTTCTTTCCAATCGTTTTCCGACTATTCCGGACAGTTTTTTAGAAATTCTCCACACTTTCAACGCCGCATCCTGCAATGGCTCGCATGTTTACGGGATTTCCCCTAAAAATCAATATCTCTCCGACATTTTCAGAGAAAACATGTCTCATAACCGCAACCCGAACATCTTGCTTTTAGGTTGTAACGAATTTGACTATCTCGGTTACAACCAACTTTCAAAATCTTATCAAATTATTGACAAAGAAGACGCCGAAGTGCTAGAAGAATATCCGGAAAAAGAACTTAATCTGGCACTGACTTACATTTTGAAGATAATTGATGAATAACATTTACCAATCAACCCCGGAAAACATAAAAAAAGCGGCTGAAACCATAAAAAGCGGCGGACTTGTCGCCATGCCGACAGAAACTGTCTACGGTCTCGGAGCCAATGTCTATGATGCTCGGGCGGTAGCCTCAATTTTTGAAGCCAAACAACGTCCTTTTTTTGATCCGCTGATTTCACATATTGCCGAAACGGATATTTTGCAAACTTATGCCCAAACAGATGATCGGATTATGGCTTTGGCTAAAAGATTCTGGCCGGGACCGCTGACTATGGTTCTCAAACGCAAAGACAACAATGCCGCCATTGACTTGGCCTGCTCCGGATTACCGAACATTGCTGTTCGTATGCCCGCACATCCGGTTGCTTTGGAACTTATTCGTCAAAGCGAAGTACCGATTGTCGCTCCGTCAGCCAACAAATTCAAATCCATCAGCCCGACCACGGCCGAACACGTATTTGAGAGTCTTGGCGAAAAAGTAAACATGATTTTAGACGGCGGAGCTTGCAAAGTCGGCGTAGAATCAACCATTATTGACGTTACCGGAAAACAAATCATCATTCTCCGAGCCGGAGGAACTTCCAAAGAAGATTTAAGCCGTTTTCTTAATGAAGAAATTTTACTTTCTGACGGAACTCCGGATAAACCGAATGCTCCCGGACAACTTCTCAAACACTATGCTCCCGGACGACCGCTGAGAATTAACGCCGTAACACGCCAACCGGGCGAGTTTTTTATCGGATTCGGTAATGTAAAGGATGCTGACTTAAATCTTAGTCCCAAAGGAGACCTGTGTGAAGCAGCCGGAAACCTTTTTGCTTTTCTGCGTCTGGCAGACAAACAAGAAGGTTACCAAAGTTTGGCCATATCGCCTATTCCGGAAAATGGATTGGGACTGGCCATCAACGACCGTATCAAACGAGCCTCTTATAAATAATTTTCACCCTCAATTTTCTCTTTTCACCTTCTCTTTTGAGAAGGTTTTTTTTATAAATCCGAACACTTCCGACCTGCGAAAACACCTTTAAATCCGCGAGCGAGTGCACTTTTTTGTTGCAAAAAAAAAAAAACGATTAATATGGATAGTATAGGCTTTAGTTTTTATAACTGTGTGGGGTGTCCTATGATTAATACTAAGTATTTGTTATATATTTCGACCTGTCTACTGTTTTCAAGCAATGTACAGGCTTCCGATATCAACTTAACTTACGATTCTTCGGGTACACTTCCCAACAGTTTAGCATTACACACACACATACACACACCAAGCACGCTAAAGCCTATATCCCTTTTTAACGAAAAAAATGCCGTAAAACTCGCTTCTGTTTGTTCCGTAATCGGCGGCGGCAGTTGCGGTGAATTGCATTTCAACTCCATGGACTTAAATAAAGGCCTTCTCTGTGAGGATGAAGGATATGTTAAAGATTGCCCTCCCGGACAAATAAAAGACGAAACAGAACCGTGCCCTCATGATAATTCATTCTTCAAATGTCGTGAGGCTGACGATTCTTGCGACAACGGATATTCCGCAACCGCCTGCAGTGATGATCAAAAAACAGAAAATTCTTACACTAACGAAGCCGGAAAAACCTGCTATCAATGCCGCAACAAAACTTGTGAAGAAGGAGGATACACAGACACTTTAACCTCTTGTCAAAAAGGCACATCCGTTTCTTTTGCCCAACAAACCTGTTACACGAATATATCGACAAAAAGTTGCGAAGAATTGGGATTTAACTCTTCCGTTCCGGCAAATAACAAATGTACTCTGGTTACCGAATGTGGAAAGTCTTGCCAGTCCAATTGCCACGAACCAACCTGCGAGGAAGAAAATCTTCTTTCATCTTGTCCGGCTAAACACGACTGCTCCGAAGAAACATCTTACGGAAAAACCTGCTATAAAGATAAAGGACAGCCTTCTTGTTCCGATGGCGGATACAAAACAGGCATTCCGACCAACAATGTTTGTACTCAAGTCGAATACTTCGGACAAAAATGTTTTGACAACTGTTACCAACCAACCTGCGAAAACGGCGGTTATCTTGACAATGCTCCCAAAAACAACAAATGCACTCCGGTTTCTTACTATGGCAGAACTTGCCAAAAAGATTGCAAACAACCGAGTTGTAGCGACGGGGGATATGTCGACGCTCAACCGGACGGACAAACCTGTACCAAGACCACTTACTACGGACAAACTTGCTATGCAAATTGTTCCGATACAAAATGTACCGCCCTTGACTGCAAAGAATGTGTCAGCGGGTCGTCCACAGAATGCAAAATCTGTGAAGACGGATATATGTTAGTTTCTGATGAGTCGGGTTCTTATTGTCAACCTGATACCAGACAATCATATTGTAAATTACTTTATGACAATTCATTTGGATCAATAATCCTAAATGGTTATTATTATCCCGATATTGACAAATTCGAACAATGCTCAAACGGATCATCTTCCTATGATAGCTGCCATAATGATTATTGTATCACAGCTGCTTGTTCTCAATTTACAGGTTTCTATTCCCCGTTAAGAGCTGATATAAGTACTTGTGATCAATTAACCTCCTTGCGTTTAGGCGGGAAACGGGAGCATTATTTCTCGGGCGGGGCATTCTTATCTTTAGAAAAAGACCTAAACTGTGAGACCAAAGAAATCGACTATAGTACCTCAAACTATTGGGTAGGAATGTTTCCTCCGGCTTATTGGGACGGATATAAAAAACCGGATATAACATATTTTAATACAAAAAGAAGAGAAGGTACCCTACATGGTGAAACTTATACGAATGAGCATAAAATCATCAATTTAAAAGTAAAATCCTACATTTCCCCTCATAATTCCCTTACAGGATCTGCATTTAACAATGTCAACTTAACGGCGACGGATAAAATTGTCTTTAACTACAGGACTACTTTAAGCAATTCAACGATTATCGCTCCTAAAGTTTATATTGAAGGTGCACTGGGCATGGTAAACAGCAAAATTATTGCCGATGATATATACATTTCTTCGCAAACATCTATTTCTACCGGTGGTTATACCTCTCAAGTAATCCATGTTTATTGGCAAGAGCATAACGGGGCCCCTAACAACTCTTATCGATGCGTCAACGAAATTCTTAGGGATGAAAACGGTAATTATGTACCCGTTTCCTACATAGGAAGTCTTAACAAACCGGTTACCTTCCACAAACAAGAAAAAGACGGTGAAGAATTTGCATACGGGGCAATTGTCAGTAAACAAGAAAGTTTAATAATTTACGGTTACAATGCCGAGAACACTCCTCTTTTCTCAGAAGCATACATACAACCGAGAGAGTGTTACTATGACAATGGTGTGGACAAACAATATACCATAACAATTGGAGACATATTGGGAAAAGGAAAAAGTAACTTGTTTTATCGTTTCCATACATCAAAATACGTCCAAAACCAAATCTGTTCCTCCGGAAAATTAATCTACATGTCTATGAATGACGGAAACACCAAAACATTCTACAATCAAATCAAAAAGAATTCTTACCTCGTTTCGAAAGAGCCTCAATTGGGATCTGCGGCAGACATGGTAGAACTCAACTCATTCGATTACAACAATGTCTCTTGTAAATTATTTGGTAAACTGGATAAAAACGATTCAACCGTAACTGAATATATGGAATACTGTGCAAACCCTGACCCTAATGACGAAGAGTATTGTAAAAATGAGCATCCGGTCGTTTGTGAAAAAGACGATGCTCTTTATCAACAAAGCAGCGGAAAACTCGAATGTTACGATTGTGTTATGAATAACTGCACAGATCCAAGTTATGATGAAGAGTTAGGTGAAAATAATGCCGAATGTTCTAACGAAATGAATGCGAATATCTCGGATGAGTACGAAGACGAATTTAAGGTAGATAAAAGCATGTCTCCCGAATTCTGGCCTGCACTTCAATGTATTGAAGCTAAACCAAATGAAAGTGCAGAAGATGCTTGTGAAAGAACAAGAAGTAAATGGACAAATCAAGGAGCAAGCAATCCAAAAGCTATAACACCTCTTCATTCTTACGATACTAAAGGTGGTAAGTGCATTCTATGCAAGCTGTCTTTCTATTAAGATTTTGCACACGGGAAAATATAAGGAGAAGAATCATGATTAAATTTTTATTCTTTCTTAGCTTCACTTATATTGCACTTGGATTTCCCTCAAGTAATGCGGCAGTTCGCAACATTACCGATGTCAAGTCATTTGGTTCATTTAGCGTGAGAGGAGATTTAGATATTTCGTTCAAACAAAACAATAAAACTCTGTGTGTTGATGCCGGATATACCTTAACCTCTTGCCCCGAAAATCAAATCGCACAGGATGTTTGTCCTTTTGATGCCGGATATTTCAACTCTTGCAAATGCAATCAAAATCATTTTTCTGTCACGGATAGTAAAGATTGTGGGCGTTTTGCAGCAAAAGAAACATGTACAGACTCTTCCGGAAAACACTACTTCTGCTCTTGCTCAACAAACGCATTCACAACCTGCTCCGGAGATAACGAATACTTAGAACAAAGCAGTAAAGCCGAGGCTGACAAAGATTTATACTTTTGCCGAAACAGTAGTAACATGAATATTACCTACTATCAAAAAAAGATTTGTAACTCTTGTGCTTCTCCAATGATTGCAAACTCAACCAAAGACGGATGTTCCTGCCCTCCGGAATTCTTAACCTGCGACCTCGGACCGGAAATCGGAGCAGATTCTTGTACCGAAAACGGAATCACAAAATACAACAAATGTAAATCTTGTCCTAACATCGGAACTTATAGCATTTGTCCGACCGGATATATCTGTTCTTTCGAAGAGTGTTCTTCTAAATATTACACCACCGGCTGTGCAACAGGCAATGTGGATGTGTCGCAAACGCAATGCAGTTGGTACAGCTGTTGGGGCATTGTACTGAATAAGTAATAAAAAAAATAAGAACTAAGGAGAAAGACTATGACTGATAAGATAAGAAAGATAATGGGGATTAGCCTGTTTATATTGGCTTTCTCCTTGGTATGGAGCGGAAGTAATGTCCGGGCTCAAAGTTGTTTGACGCCGCCGAGTTGTGATACTTTGGGATATAAGCAGTCGGAAGATGATTGCTCCGGTATGGAACAAGTTCTGAAATGTCCGTTTGACCAGACAAAAATGTTTTGTGTGGATACGACTACACAAATTTTACAAGTAGGAGCTATTTTATATTCGGATAAGACGTTTTCATCCGATGTTGTAACAGGTAAGACACCTATCGGTGTTGTGTTTGATGTCAATAAGAGACTTGCCGTAACTTTGGAGCAAAGTGGATTGATGCCATGGGGTGTTCCGACTGGAATTTATAGTTTTCCAAACTGTGATGTTGAAGAGAGATTGTCCTGCGGAACGGACGGCAAGACAAACACGGCGGCGATTATTGCTTTCGGAAAAACTGAAAGCTGGGAATTCCCTGCTGCCGAGTATTGTAATGAATACAAAACACCCGGAACCGAAGCCGGAGACTGGTTCTTGCCAAGCTATTCACAATTGTGGGAAATTTATCAAAATAAAGATAGAATAAACGCAACATTGCAGAAACTTGGTAAACCAGCGATGGACGGCACCACTTGGTCGTCTACCCAGGTCAATCTTGGCCTTGCTATGATGTTAGATGTGAGTGATGCTAGCTACTTCGCAGTCGCTAAGCCTATGTATGCCCACGTTCGTCCGGTTCTGGCTTTTTAATCTAATCTCAATCTTGCATCCCCCTTTGAATATTTTTTCAAAGGGGGGATATGACATACTAAAAAATCCCCTCAGAAGAGGGGATTTTTTATTAAAGCAAGCCAGCGGCTTCCAATTCCTTTTTAGGTTTAACACCCCAGACAGTGCATTTCCAATATTTGTCTCCGGCTTCTTTTTCCAGAACACAAACACCGCCTGTACCGACTTTAATGTCATTATCCCTGCAAAAACCATCAAAATCTCCAGTCAAATGCGGAGCAAAACGGATAATTCCGTTGCTGGAAACCACCATAACCGTTTTATCTTTAAACTGTTTTTCGACTTTTTCACCCAAAGACTTCCAGGCGTTAATAATCCCGTCTACAGAAACTTTCCAACCATCAGGAACTACGGCGTCTTTGTTCCAACGATCCATCGCATCCTGACCGATACGGGCAATCACCTCTTCTTCCGGCTTGTTCTCATCTGGACCATAATCAATCTCCACAAAAGAAGCATCCTCTTCCAAAGGAATATTCTTTTGCATTGCCGCAACAGCTAATTTTGCCGTTTCCATGGTTCTTTTCAGCGGAGCCGCATAAACCATATCCGGAATCATATTCTTCATTTTCAAATACAAACCGACATTAGTACCGCGTTCTGTTTCCACCAACGGAAGATCTGTCCGTCCGCCCACTCGGGTCGGAGTTTGATCTTTGGTAAAAGTATTGCCGTGTCTGGCAATGATAATTCTGGTTGTCATATCAAACTTCCTTTTCATAAATTGTAAAATTGTTTTAGCGTTCTATTCCTCATAACTTTGATTTTATATGTGGAAGATAAAGTGATTTCTAGAAAAATAAAAAATTTTAGTGTACAAAGAAGTACATGAATTTTTTAGTTTTTGTAAAATTGCTTTAGCTTTCCATTCCTCTCGCAACTTTGATTTTATATGAGAAAGATAAAGTGATTTCTAGGAAAATGAAAAATTTTAGTGTACATAAACGTACATGAATTTTTCATTTTTCGTAAAATTGCTTTAGCTTTCCATAGAAAATCAAAGTAAGTTGTATTCTTTGAGAACAGCCTCAACACGAGCCACATCTTCCGGTGAATCAACCCCTGACAATGCCGCCATCTTGTCAAAATTGCGATAATCAACCTTAACACATCTGACTTTGATGTGATTTTCAATCCAGCGTAATTGTTCCAAACCTTCCAACTTTTCATAAACACCTTCCGGAAGTTTGGCAATTTTTTTCAAAATATCATAACGATACCCGTAAAGGCCGACTTGTCTGTAAACCGGAGAAAATTCACTTTTCTCACGAACTTTGTCTTCCTTGCGGATAGCAGGAACAATATTTTTGGAAAAATAGAAGGCATCTCCGTTATTATCAAAAACAGCTGTTGTACCGCTGAATGGCGTAACTTTTTTATGTTCTCTTAAATTATCCAACTCCGCCCATTTCAGATTAACTACCGGAGTAACCGTTTCAACATTGTTGTCTTTATAATATTCGCCGATAACCGCTTCAACAAACCAAGCCGGGCAAATCGGGTTATCCCCTTGAAGATTAACGACAAATTCCGGCTTGTCGGCAAAACTGTCGGCAGCTTCCACAATACGATCGGTACCGGTCGGACAATCAGGCGAAGTCATCACCGCCCGAATATCATTGGCCTTACAAAAATCCATAATCCTGTCATCATCCGTTGCCACAACAGCTTCGCAACTTTCAAATTTGGATGCGGCCTGCAAAGCGTTTTCCCAAACTCGGAGCAACATTTCCTTTCCGGCGATTTTAGCCAGAGGTTTCCCCGGAAAACGTGTTGAACCGTAACGAGCCGGAATACCAATCAATGTTTTCATAATTTTTTCTTCCTTTCCTAAAAAATTTAAGTTATCTTAAAGCAAATTCAGCAAAGAAACAATTGAAAAGTAAGCTTTATGCAAAACTACACCCAAGACTATCTGCTCAACAAACGCATTAAAATTTTTCAACCCGTAAACGGTTATCGGGCTTCAACAGACGCCATTATTCTGGCCTCATTAGTCTCCGGCATAAAAAGAGATGAAAAAATTCTGGATGTCGGCTCCGGAACAGGAGCGATTTCTCTCTGCTTAGCCGAACGGTTCAAAATGTTTGAACCGCAAATTACCGGTATTGAACTTCAATCGGAACTTGCCGAACTTTCCAATCTAAGTGCCAAAGAAAATGGCTTTCAAACCTTTCTTAACTATATAAATGCCGATATAAAAAACAAACTTCCGCTCGAAAACTGTAGTTTTCACCGAGTAATTACCAATCCGCCTTACACAGAACACGACATGCCCTCTCCCAATCAGGGAAAAGCATTGGCTCACAACCATAGCGGACAAACATTAAGTGAATGGATAAAATTTTGCATTAAAATGCTTCGCCCGCAAGGAAGCCTCTACATGATTAACCGAGCCGAGGCTCTTGATTATATTTTAAGCGAAATAAGAGGAAAAACCGGAAATATTCGTGTAATTCCGCTCTATTCCAAAGCCGGACAAAACGCCAAACGCGTGATGGTTATCGCCCAAAAGGATTCCAAAGCCCCGACACAGATACTTCCTGGATTAACCGTACATACCAATGACGGCGGATATACGACTACCGCCTACGCCATCCTCCGTGAAGGCAAAAGCTTGTTTGAAATTTTTTAAGCACCGAAAAGAATAACCTTATTCCCGCCTTCTTTTTGTGCTTTTCTGACCGCCATAATAGCTTGTTCTATCAATTTTTTTGCTGATGTTGCCGGATCAGGAAAAACACTTACTCCGATACTGGCCACAATCTGATGTTCGGTAAAGTTATCAGCCACCGGTTCATCAAAAATCGCCTTAACTCTTTGAATTTCCACATTCAGATCCGCACTTGACTGAACTTCGGGAATCAAGACCCAGAACTGATATTTCAAACCACTGGCCACAGTATAAGTCTTTTTCAGGCTGAGAGCCAATTTCTCCGCCAATTTTTTCAACACCAATTCATGCATACCGATGGTTTTTAACGCGGCATAATTATCAATTGCAATGCCTAATAAGGCAATCATACTTCTTTTCTGGCGGACATCTTTATAATTTTCATTATTGACCGCCACTTGTATCCTGTCTTCCAACAGATAAAAATTAGGTAATCCGGTTAAACCGTCATACAACCCCGAAACTGCAGACACTTTCTTTTGCAAAAGCTGTTCTCCTACAAGAATAAAGCTGAAATGCTGATTATCCTGCACATAAACAGCCGAAAAACTGACTTTTAGAATTTTATTTTCAAAGTTTCTCAAGCGGATAGCCAAAATTTTACCGTTAGTCAGCATTTCTCCGATATTCTCGGCTAAAAGATTCCAATCCTCTTTGAAAACAAACTTTAAAAATCTCTCATTAAGAACATCACTTTCGCCATTTAAACCTAATAACTGCAAAAAAGTCTTATTGGCATATTCCACCTTGTCATCCCGAATAATGATAATCGGGCGTGTAGAATCCCGAAACACCCTGTCGATAACATCTTTCAGGCTGACATCAATGTTGGCAAGAAACGTCTGTACCGGAATATCCTCCAACGGAGAATCCTCTTTTCGCACACTCTGCTCCAAAACAGCCAACTCCGTTTGTTCTTTCCCCGGAATCTCCAAGGCCGAGAGATTGACATTAAATTCAGGAGCTTTCCTTAAAATATCCGTTTCCACGGCAGAAAAATTCCCTATTTGAGGCTCTCCCTCCAAAAACTGCCGCAAAGAATCTCCTCCGACACCTACTGTTTTTTTATCTTCCATAACTGAAACTTCCTTGATTTTCTGTAAAGAATCATAAAACTCTTTATTTTAAAAAACTATTAATAAAATATTTGCTCTTTGTTAACCCTTATCACATAAAATACACTAAAATAATAAGTTACGATGAAAGAATTCACTATGGCTGACGATGAAGAAAACACACCGCAGGAAATAGCCCCTGAAACAGCTTCGGCAGAAACCCTTACCGCTGTTAAAGACAATAAATACCTGTTGAAAGAAAGATATGAAATCGATTTTTCAACACCTTTGACATGGCTGGACAATAACGGAGCCAAAGCTTATAAGGTACAAGATAAAATCGACGAGAAAAAAGAACTTTTTGCTCTTATCTGCAACAATACTACAGCTCCGAGAAGTTCACTTCTCCCTTACATCAAATCCATAGACAATCCTTACCTTATGAAATTGGTAGAATACGGAACGGTTACAACACCGCCAAAAAATTCCAGAAACATGGCTCTTATTTATAAAACGCCGTTAGGCGGAAAAGTTTTCGAAAACGGAATATCAAACGCCGAACTGAAAAATCATCCCGACCAACTGAAAACCATTATCCTCAATCTCTTATCCGCTTCCGAAGTCCTTAAAGGATACAACATTACTCACCGCTCCATTCGAACAGATAATATATATTATCGCTCTATTGATAAAAAAGAAATTATACTCGGAGACTGTTTGGCAACATTTCCTGCTTTTGACCAACCGCCTGCTTTTGAAACAATTGAAAGCCTTTTATCTTTAAAGGAAGGTCGCGGAAACGGATCTGAAAAAAATGATATTTATGCCATTGGTGTTGTTGCTTTAAGCCTCTATCTGGGACACACTCCTCTCAATGACCTAAGTTCTCCCGAAATTTTAAGACTTAAGATAAAAAAAGGCAGCCTTCCTGCGTTATTGGGTGAAGAAAAAATCTCCAACCAATTACACCCTATTTTTAAAGGGTTGTTAAACGATTATCAAGAACAGCGGCTGGGATACATTCAAGCATACAACATTATTGACGGAAAACAAGGAGCCTCAACTTCCGCCTCATATGCC
>CAZFRT010000014.1:0-19242 GCA_964521455.1 uncultured Azospirillum sp. | reverse complement strand
GGCAGATTCCTGAAAAGCTGTTCTCTCAACGTCGGTAGAACCGGAAGGAACACAAACACAGATTATTGGAGATTCAAACGTGCGTCGATTATGAACTTTACTGATAAAGTACTTAATCATATCTTCAGCGATTTCAAAATCAGCAATAACACCGTCCCGCAACGGACGAATAGCATGAATATTACCCGGCGTACGTCCAAGCATTTGCTTGGCTTCATTACCAACAGCCAAAACCTGTTTTTTTCCGCGATATTCTTCAATAGCCACAACAGAAGGCTCGTTTAAAACAATGCCTTTTCCTTTCACATAGACCAGAGTATTTGCTGTACCCAAGTCAATAGCCATATCGGCCGACAACCACCCCATTAATTTTGAAATCATTTATTATCTCTCCGGATTATCTACACAAATTTCATTTATTAATAAACTTTTATATCCATATTGCTTATTGTGCAACACTTATAATCGTTTTTTAACATCATTAATAATATTTTTTTGCCCTTTGTAACATTCTCTCAGAATCAAGTCTGTTTCAGGCTTGGAAGCAAACCACGTCCTTTGCCTTTTGGCATATTGGCGTGTATGAAGCTTTGCCAGCTCCACCGCTGTTTCCAATGATATTTTCCCATCCAAATACGCAAACAGTTCCGGAATTCCCAGAGCTTTCATCGCCGGCAGCGAACGATCCAAACACAGACTGTGCAACCGCTCTGCCTCTTTAAGGGCTCCCTGATTTATCATCTGATCAAACCGCACATTACACCGCTCATCAAGTTCTGTTTTCGACGGAATAATCTTTACGACGATAAAATTCACATTCGGCAAGCGTTTAATCATCGGTTCTCTATGCCAGTCTGACAAACTTTTTCCCGTATCAAGCCAAACCTCCCATGCCCGACGAACCCTTGTCGTATCATTCGGGCTCAAACGATCAAAAGTCTCTTTATCAAAACTCTCCAAACGACGATGAAGTTCATTTACACCTAAATCCGCAAGCATGGACATAACTTGACTGCGAACAATAGGAGAAACCTCCGGTATCGGAGTTGTCCCGTTAATCAGATTTTCAATATAAAGTCCTGTTCCTCCGGCCAAAATCGGAGTATTTCCGTTCTCTTGGCATTTTTTTACTTCCGTAACCGCCTGATTAAGCCATTCAACCACCGAACCATTCTGCGACGGGGCAAAAATTTCATACAAACGATGAGGGATGCCGGCTCGCTCCTCGACAGATGGCACGGCCGACAATACAGGCATTCCCTGATAAACCTGCATTGAATCGGCATTAATTATCACTCCGTTTAACGCTTCTGCCATATCCAAAGCCAACCCGGACTTCCCAGAGGCTGTCGGACCGGCTATGACAACTGCGGAATTACTCGACACGCAGCATTCTCCACCAGTTTGGAACAAAGTTGTTCATAAGAAATTCCACAATATCTTGCCTGTTCCGGCACTAAAGACAACGGGGTCAATCCCGGATTAGTGTTAATTTCCAACAAAACCACTCCGTCTTTTTCATTATAACGGAAATCACTCCGGGAAACCGTATTACAGGCTAAAGCTTTATGAAGTTTTTCCGCATAACGTTTTGCCGTCCGCTCCACCTCCTCCGGAATTTCAGCCGGCAAAACATGACGGGTCATGCCGTCCGTATACTTGGCTTTATAGTCATAGAACTCAACCGTCGGACGCAGTTCCGTAACCGCCAAAGCCTTTCCATCAAGAACAGCCACGGTAAGTTCCTGCCCGTCCACATATTTTTCAATCAGAATTTCCGCATTTTCATCATCATAATGCACATTACTCAAATCTTTTTCATCTTTAATAATATAAACACCGACACTGGAACCGTCGCTGACAGGCTTAATAACGTAAGGAACGGAAACAACCGTTCCTTCCTTCAAAAATTCTTTAAAAGTCATTTTTTCACTCAAGGCAACATTAATATTGTTTGTCCGACAAACCTGCTTTGTTAAATCTTTATCCATACCCAGAGCAGACGCTTTAACCCCCGAATGTGTATAAGGAATTTGCATCATATCCAAAAAGCCTTGTATCGTACCATCCTCACCATAATTGCCGTGTAAAGCATTAAACACGACATCCGGCTTCTCTTTTTCTAAAACCTTAATAAATTCCGGCACGGAAACCAAATCATGCCCGACCACATCATAGCCGGATTTTTTAAGAGCCTCTGCGACCCCCTTTCCACTGACCAGACTAACTTCTCTTTCTGCCGAAAAGCCACCCATTAGCACTAAAACTTTCTTAGACATTTTATAAAATCCCTTTATTAAATATTTTTTTATGTTATCTTATCCGAAATTGTTTAAGAAAGACTAAAATTGAGATGAAAAAATACTGTCTGACACTAATGTTTTTAAGCTTTTTCGCCATAAAAGCTCATGCGTTTGACGTTAAGCACGACTTTACCGTTTTCATCGGTCCGTTCAACGCCAGTGAAACCAGTTTCGAATATGCGGTCTCTCCGAAGAATTATCACGTCAAATCCAATGTGAAAACCTTCGGAATATTTGATACACTCTATCCTTTCGAAGCACAATACGCCACCACAGGGAATATTAAAGACAACAAACTGGAAACCACCAGCTACAAATATAAATCAAAATCCCGCTTCAGTCGTCGGGAAAAGATTTTGGTTTATGATGACAACGGAATCCCAGTCTATCGTATCAGTTCCAAAAACGGCAAAGAAAAAAAGGTCAACATTGAGCCAAACATAAACAATACCGACACAACCGACCTGCAAACGGTTTTTGCGGAAATGGCTCGACAATACAGTCAGGTAAAATTCTGCGATTCCCGCATGGAGGTTTTCGACGGGAAACGACGTTTTGATGTTATTTTTCAGGATGAGGGACAGGAAGAACTGAAATCAAACGAATACTCTCCTTTTGAAGGAACTTCACACAAATGCTCCCTTTATATAGACAATCTTGAAAGCGAGGCGGAAGATTTACTCTGGGAAGTCAGTTCCGATCGTCCTATTTATTTCTGGATTTTGGAAGACAAAACCACTAAAGTCCCTTTCATTGCCAAAATAGAAATTGAATCAACCCCTTTGGGTAAACTACAGGTTTACACAAAAAACATCACTGTCAAGGATACAAAATAATGTTAGACAAAGCCGAATTACTGCTACCGGCAGGTTCTCTGGTAAAATTAAAAACCGCTATTTTATACGGAGCGGACGCCGTTTATGCCGGAACACCGGACATGTGTTTAAGATCACAATCCAAATTTTCAATTGAAGACTTAAAGGAAGGCATTGATTTTGTTCATCAACACGGCAAAAAAATCTACCTGACCTTAAACCTGTTTATGCATAATCGGGATGTCGAAAAACTTCCTCAGTTTGTCGACACACTCCGTCAACTGAAACCGGATGGAGTTCTTATCGCTGACCCGGGTGTTTTTCAATATGTTAAAGATAATGCTCCGGAACTTAATCTCTTTGTCTCCACTCAGGCAAATATATGCTCTTACCAATCCGTCAAATTCTGGCAGAATCAAGGAGCCAAACTCTGCGTCCTCGGTCGAGAAGTAACGTTCGAGGAGATGAAAGAAATCAGAGAAAAATGCCCCGACATTCTTTTGGAATGCTTTATGCACGGAGCAATGTGTATGTCTTATTCCGGACGTTGCTTGATTTCAAACTATCTGGCTGATCGCAGTGCCAATCAGGGCAAATGTGCCCACTGTTGCCGTTGGCATTATAAATTGCACCTGAAATTAAAAGACGGCTCGATTAAAGAGATAGAAATCAACGAAGACAATAAAGACGCTTTTGAATTTCTGTTGGAAGAAGAGTTTCGTCCGGGAGAATACTTCGAAGTTGTCGAAGACGAACACGGCGGTTATATGCTCAATTCCAAAGATATGTGCCTCATGCCGCGTCTGCCGGATTTATTGAATATCGGCATGGATTCGCTTAAAGTAGAAGGACGAAACAAGACTGAGTATTACGCAGCAATTGTCGCCCGTACATATCGTCAGGCGATTGACGACTACTATCGTTCTCCCGAAACTTGGGATTATAACAAATATATGGATGACTTAAACACGCTCCAAAACCGCGGATACTGCCTAGGCTTCCACGACGGCAAGTTAACCAACATCAGCCAAAACTATGAATACACCCGCACTTTGGGGGATTGGCTCTTCGCCGGTTCCATTGTTGAATGGCAAGGGGATGACGCTGTTTTTGAAGTTCGCAATTACATTGACAAAGGTGAATTCATCGAATTCTTAATCCCCGGAAACCTTGAAAACATCCGCCTAACCTTAAACGAATTTACGGATGCGGAAACAGGCGAAATAACCGAAAAGGTTTCTGCCGGACAGGGCAAAAAAATTCGTATTCCAGCAACCGCATTCAAAAAATCTGCGGATGAAATAAAAAAACTTCTGCCGCAATACACAATTGCCCGCAAATTCTCCCCGCTGAAAGGAGAAAACGCCGAAATGTTGAAACACAAAAAATCCGAATTTTGCGAACTTTGCGGAAAATAAAAATAAAGCCCTCATTCGAGGGCTTTATTTTTTAGTTCTTCAACATCTGGTGAATTTTATCTTTGGAATATTTCGTTCCGTTAATACTTATCACATCGCCGTCTTCCAACATTTTTTCCAATTGTCGATAGATATGAAGCCGATACTCGGCATCCTTACCAAGATATTTTTCTTCCAGCTCCAAAATTTGAGCAAACAAAGACAATTTTTTGTTTCTGTCTCCTTCATTATCTATTCGTTCTGCTAAGGCATTAATAGCCACAAACGCCGCCTTATCTGAAAGTTCGCCCAGTCTCTTCAGGCTCTGCGTATCGCCCATAGCCCGATAAACCGCTTTCAACTTATCACAAATTTCCAAAGTATTTTGACACTTTGCTAACACGGAAACCTCCTCTTTTGTTACATAAATAAGAGCCTTCTCATAAAGAGAAGCATATATCTCTCCGTCATCCGTATGCTCTGCCAACTCTGTAAAGGCTTTACGCTTACAACCATCCTCCATATAATCAATAATTTGTTCTTTGGTAATCAACCATTTATCCAGATTACCCAATTTTTGATAAACATCGGCTATCCGTTGCAAAGAACTCATTTTCTCCGCATCATCACGAGCAACCTGAAAAGAACCGTTATAATACTTTAATGCCGTAACATAGTTTTCAGTTTCAAACGCAAAACCGGAATTTTTTGCATTTTTGGAAACCAACGCGTCACCGATGTTGTTATATGTCCAGTACATCACCATATTTCGCTTTGTACTATCATCTAGCAAACAGTCACGGGAACTAAAACAAAAATTAATAACGGCATCATAGGCTTTTATTTTTTCATCCAAATTGGAAGCCATATCCGCGGCGGCATTTGCCATTCGATAAGCTTGTAGCACATCCACCGGCTTAGTTTTGATTCTCTCGCTGATTTTCATTGCTGGTACCTCAATCAAATTTAATTAAGACCACCGGATTTAAGGCAATAATCTTCCTTTTTGAGATTATATTTGGCATGAACCTCACAATTCTCGCAAAGGCATCCCTTATCTTCATGAATACATTGGCTCTTATCAAAAGCACAATACATCCCCTCAAAATGTTCGGAATCTTCAAAACCTTCCATTAGTTTATATAGATTAGAAGCCATATTCTTAACTTTGCACCCTGTCGTATATGACGGACAATGCATACACTGACATAACTTCAGATTTTCTTTGGTTTTTTCAACTTGCATTTTCATACTCCTTCATTGATTTTGTTATCAATTAAGAAGTAAGTTCGATTTATCCGAAAACAATATAGGTAATTAGGATTAGTCAGACCCTTTTAAAAACACCGTCAACAATCGGCGGAAGAAAACCACTCAACCGCCCGACAACAAAATTAACACTGTCCACTCTCGCCAAAGACGGGCCTTTATGACAAGCCAAAATCATCTCATCAATAACTTCCTCTTCGCCTCTCATCAAAATATCGACACTTCCATCACAGGCATTATGAACCCAACCGGAAATTCCGCCGAGTTCAGCGGCTTTTTTCACCGCCCAATATCGGAATCCGATTCCCTGAACACGTCCTTTGATTTTAATGCAGACTTCTTTCATTTTCCCAGAAAAGCCTCTATTGAGGAAAGCTCTTGTTTTATAAGTTCGCGACGACGTACAGCTTCTTCATCAGCTCCCCATTTTTCGTTCTGCCACAACTCATCTAAAAAAGCGGCATGAAAAGCTTCCTCGGCATTTATTTTTCTTTTAATCATCGCCATCGCCAACAAAACAGACTTCATATTCAACGCTGCGGAATAAAAAGCCGTCAATTCTTTGTCTGAAAGACTTTCCATAAAAACTTTCAATTGGCAAGCAGATGTTCTACATTCCTCCGGAATATCAAAAGATTCCGTATGACGAAATTCTGACTTAATCGCCTCATTAGCCCAATAAATAATCGGAGCCCATACTTTTTCTTGACGACATTTCAGCTCTTTATCTGTCCCCCAAAAAAGAAGCAAATCCGTTTCCGCATATTGCACCAGACGATTAATTATCTCCTCACGATGTTGTTTAACATCCCTCAAAGCTTCATTTAAGTCCGTCGTCATTTAGTTTCCTTTCTTTTTATTTCGGAAAATATCAATAATATCCTGTCCGGCTTTTTTCAAATCCTTAATTCCGTCATTAACAGCAGTGGAAGTATCCTTATAAACATCTTGTCCGGCGGCCTTAACACCTGTCGGTTTCGGGAAACGGGACGCATAAGGCGTTCCCTGCAAAGCTGTGTAACAAGGAGAAGCACTTCCATCAGAAAGCAATTGCGTTCCTAAATATACCGGTCCTGTCGTCGCCACACCGACAATGGTTTTAAGAGCCTGCGTATCATCTATTGCGATCGCCGGCTTATCAAGTGTTCCCTTCACTTTTATAAAGGACGATAAAGCTTGAGTAACATTGGTATCAACAAGTTTTCCACCAAACGGACGAATACTGAAATCTATTTTATCGTTAACTAAATTAATACTTCCATCACTGACAATCGTCAATTGCTCGGCATTCAAAGCTATCCCGCTCGGAAAAACAGCCTTACCGCCCCCCAAATCGGTTCTGATAACTCCACACTTCAAATCAATTTCCTTACTTTTATTTTTATTCAAATTCAGAGCCGTCAAAATTTGAGTAATAAAATTACCTTCCAAGAATTTTAACGTACCGGAATTAACCTTGGATTCGCCGACAATAGCAATAGCTTGTCCTTTGAGAGATTCGCTCATCTGGCGATAAGTCGCTCCTTTTCCAGAAACATCAACATACAAATCAACATTACCGCCGGAAACAATACCGAAATCATTACTGTTCTCAACAACAAACTCTTTATGCAGATTCTGCAAAAGCATATTCTTACTGTCTGCTTTTAAGACAATGGTTTGGTTATTTGCATTAACACTCAAATTAATATTAATATCACCACCACCAAAATTAAGCTTCAACGGATTAACCGTCAAAAACCCATTCTGCAAAACCGCTCCGACAATCAGATTTTGAGCAGACATCCCCGGTTCAATAACTAACTCTTTCACATCCAAATTAAGCTTGGCATCAAGCGTTTTCATCACAGAATAAGGAATTGCCGTATCCGGAACCATGGTTATTGCCTGAGCCTCACTGATTAAAGACGGAAACTCAAAAGCAAAATTGCTTTCCTGACTAAAATTTTGCAAATTAATTTTATCACTCATCAAATCTGCGACAACATTCGGAACTTTGCCTTCCAAATCAGCAGAAACCATACCCGTAATCAAATTATTGACAATATTCAAAGTCTGAATATCAGCTTTAACCTTTTTCATACTGCCTTCAACCGTTGTTTTGAGCGTTGTTTCAGGAGCTCCGAAATTTCCCGCAGGATTATAAATATTCGCATTAAAAGCAAAGGTCGGATCAACGAGCATATCAACAACATTTCCCGCCAATTCGGCATCAACATTGAACGCGTTTACACTCAGAGAAACAGGATAAACACCTTTTCCGGACAATAGAGAATTTAATGAACCCAAAACGGTTTTACCGACAATTTTATCATTATTGTAAACAACATTAAATTCAGCTGTCAAATCACTGTCCATACTCTCAGCAGACATTCTGATATTATTGATAATCAGGTTAATATTCTGCTTTGACTGCAAATTATTATATTGCACAACACCATCGCTGATTGAAACATTTTTGGCAACAAATCCGTTCAAAAACGCAGCTGTCGGAACAGCAACATTTTCAGACGCATTAGCCTCAGAAATCAAAGAGAAAGAGTAAGAAACATTTTTAACGTCAACTGTTGCCATCTGTGTATTCTTCGGGAAATCCCAGTTTGCTTTTCCATCAGAGGCAACCTCCAAAAAAATTTCCGGTTCATTTAACAAAACCTTATCAATAACAACTTGCTTCTTTAACAAAGGAAGAAGAGAAAATTTTACTTCCAAAGACTTAACTTTAACCATCTGCGGATTAGATGCCCATTCCGCATTAGCCAATTCCACATCATTAATGATAATGGTCGGCACAAGAGAGATTCCGACGCTGGCATCTCCGTTAATGGATAATTTTCGTCCCAGTTCTTTTTCGACCAAATCCGAAGCATAAGATTTATATTTATTCAAGTCAAAACTATGAATAAAATAATATCCGCCGCCTCCGATTAAAATAAACAAACCGAAAAAGATAATACCTACGACTTTAAAAAATTTTCCCATTTTTCTATCCTTTAAAATTTATACCGACAGCTTTCAAACTTTGTTTAAAATGTTCAGGCAATTCTGCCTTAATTTCCAGATGCTTATTATATATAGCCGATAAATCAATTTTGTATGCATGCAAATGAAGTTTATCGGATAATTCCGAAAAACGCCTTCTTTCAGACCCGAAATAGCGATCATCTCCCAAAATCGGTGTCCCGATATACTCCAAATGAGCTCTGATTTGGTGTGTTCGCCCCGTCAACGGAGAAGCCTCCACCAACGCAAATTTTTCTCCCACATTATCCAACACTCGATAAGTCGTAACCGCTTTTTTCCCACCATCGGAAACCAAACTTTTCTCACCGACTTTTTCAAGCGGAGCTTTAATTTCTCCTTCTTCTTTCTTCGGGCAACCGATTGTCAACGCAAGATATGTCTTTTGCAAATCATGCTCTCTGAAGGCTTTGGTTAATGTTTCCGCAGACTTTCTGTTTCTGGCCAAAACCAACACACCGCTGGTATCTTTATCGATTCGATGCACCAATTTCGGCTTTTCTTCTGCCTCAAAACGCAACGCATCCAACATTCCGTCAATATGCCGAACGGTATTCGTTCCGCCTTGAACAGCAAGACCGGACGGTTTGTTTAAAACGATAATGTCTTTATCTTTATAAATAACCAATGATAAAATAAATTCCGCATCTTTGGCAGAAACGGCCTTCTCCCGAACGTTTGTTTGTTTTTCATCATCCAACGGCGGAACACGAACTTCCTGACCGGCAACCAATTTTAACGATGCCTCGGCTTTTTTCCCGTCTACCTTAATTTGTTTTGTCCTCAGCAACTTTTGAAAACGTCCTAAACTCAACCCCGGATAATATTTTAAGAACCACCGATTCAGACGCATTCCATCATCTTCTGCTTTTACTTTTTTTATTTCAACACCGGCCATAATTCTGCTTTCCTCTCTAAAAAACAGTTGCAAGTTTAGAAGAAAGCTCCCCGTTTGACAAGCTATTTAAACAACAAAAAACAGCCTCTTTTATAAAATAAAAAAGACTGTCTTTTTATCATTCATTTACGATATTTTCCGAATTTAGGAGAGGTGTTTATTTTTCCCATAACACGGGGAACATAAAACTTTTTTCTGCCAAAACTCCGGTTTGGGTTATTAAAATACAGATTATCAAGATTGACTGTTTCCGGCTTCCGAGAAAACTTTACGGAAGCATAAGACATTTTTGCCGGAATAATGCCATATTCTTCCTTCAAAATACGGAGTTCCTCTTCAGAGACATCGTCTAAAACATTCCCCCGACAATCAATATCTGTCAGAGATACATCATCATCCGAACAACTTGCCGACAACCCGAAACCATAGCCCAAAAGTGTTAAAATAATTTTTCTGTTAATCATACAGCTTAAATTTTATAATTATACAATACTCACAATTCTTATCTCAAAATCTTTTAATCATCGAAAAATTTTAAGCTTTTTTCTTTTTTTGTTTTTCGATTCGCAAATTATCAAAATAGTCGATACGTTTTTTTATTTCCCGCTCAAAACCTCTGTCTACCGGATAATAAAGCTTAACCCGACTCATACCGTCCGGAAAATAATTGGCACCGGAGAAACCGTCCTCACAGTCCGGGTCATATTCATAACCTTCATTATATCCCAACTGCTTCATCAGCTTGGTCGGAGCATTGAGAATATTTTTCGGAGGCATCAGCGAACCGGTTTTTCGAGCCAACTCCCGAGCTTTGTGCATAGCTTTGTAAACACCGGCAGATTTAGGAGCCGTTGCCAAATAAGCAGTCAACTGCATTAATGCCAAATCTCCTTCGGGAGACCCTAAACGCTCATAAGTATTCCAACATGAAATTGCCTGATTAACCGCATTCGGATCGGCAAGAGAAACATCTTCTACGGCAAAACGCGTCAATCGACGAAGTAAATATTTCGGATCCTCTCCCGCTTCCAACATTCTTGCCACCCAATAAAGAGCCGCATCCACATCAGACCCCCGCAAAGATTTATGAACTGCAGAAATCAAATTATAATGCCCATCCCGCCCTTTATCATACACAGGAGCCCGAGAACGGATAATTTTGACAATACTGTCCTTATCAAAAATTTCTTTATCTTTGGCATAAGCAAAAACGCTTTCCGCCAAATTCAAAAGATAACGCCCATCACCGTCAGCTGTATCCTTCATAAAAGTTCTGGCTTCCTCGTCAACAGGAAGCTTTCTTCCTGTTTCCCGTTCAACCCGTTGCAACAGTTCTTCAAAATCATCGGCATTCAAACGATTAAGAACAAAAACCTGACAACGAGAAAGCAATGCGGCATTAAGCTCAAAAGACGGATTCTCCGTTGTCGCACCGACTAAAATAATTGTTCCATCTTCAACATACGGCAAAAAACCATCTTGTTGTGATTTGTTAAAACGATGAATTTCATCCACAAACAACAACGTACCTTTACCCTGTGTTGCCCGCCTGTCTTGAGCATATTGAAACACCCTTTTCAAATCGGCCACACCGGAAAACACGGCGGAAATCTGTTCAAAATATAAATTCGTATTTTCAGCAATCAATCGGGCAATGGTCGTTTTTCCGCACCCCGGAGGTCCCCAAAGAATAAATGACGAAATTTTTCCGGACTTAATCATTCTCCCCAAGGGAGCATCATCACCTATAATATGATTTTGTCCGACAACTTCCTTCAAAGTCTGCGGACGCATTCTGTCAGCCAAAGGCCTTTTGATTTGTGATGAAAATAACGTTTCTTCCATTTTCCGATTCTTTCAAACAATGCCGACATATTAACAGAAAGCTTTGAAAAATTACAGCTCTTTTCCCATAGATTTCAGCATTTTCTTCCGAACCGCATTTTTTGAAATTTCAAAACGTTTCTTCTTGGCATACAATCTGCCCCGAGCATTGCATTTTTCATACATTCGCCGGAAACAAGCCACTTCTCGGGAAATTTCCGGATTATCATTTTCATTAAAACAATGCCAAAGCTCGGCCAATGTTGTCGAACTCTGTAAATCGTTATAAAAATCCAAAAGACAATCACCCTTGGTCCAAACCGTATCTTTCCGGGCTTCGGCATACTCCGGATACCACTCAAAACCGGAAGCTTCTTCCGCAACATCCTCGTCAAAATAAAAATAATTCAAAAACTGCTCTGTATTATAACCATGCCGACTTACCTGCTTTTCCGTATATGTAACCAGCTTTTCAAAATCAGGACGCATATCTTCCGTCATAAAATCCCGACGCACGTTTTCCATGCCTCGTTGTTCCCAATTTTCCAACATCTTCACCAAAATCGGATAAGTATTGTAAAAAGCGTCATAAGTCCCGGCACCTTCAACAAACTTTCGCTTGGACGATTTCAAAAGAAGCTCCTTGTTTCGCTTATAATCTTCAGGCGGAAGTTTTAACAAAACACAGGCAAAAGCAAAAATATCCGCATGTGCTTCCGTTTGATATATATGAAAAATCTCTGACTCCCGAAATTTCCTCTTTTCTTCTGCGGATATTTTTTCTCCGGAGGCGTCTTTATCTGCATAATCAATTACCTTTTGCTTAAATTCACTAAAACAATTATACTTTTTCTGCAGCACATGACAGGCCTCGTGATAAACCGTTGCCGCCGAAAAAACAGGTGTTGCTTGTGAAGGAGACCATAAAATAATCGATTCGCCGCATCCTGAAGAAAAGCACCGCCCGACAAAATTTCCACCGATTTCCTTAACATATTTGGTATAGTGCATTTTCCCATCATCATCAAAACGGCATACGGAAGCATTTTCAAGAACAGCGAGGGTTTTCTTTCCGAAAAGAGCATAACACTTTTCTAAAAAATAGGCATCGTCATAACTCTTTTTTCTTAGCCCGCAACCGTCTCTCTGAATCATCTTGTCATAATTAACAAACAACGTTTGAAAATCTGCATTGTTACAAAGCTTCTCTATTTGTTTCAAATCTTCCGAAACAAAAGCTTCGACTTCTGCCGAAAACTCGGAAACATGACAAAAAGGATAACATCCCTTTTTGATATAGGTTTTAATATCTTCGATTATTTGCTTTTTTGTATAATCAAACATCGGAAAAACTACTTGTTAAAAGGATTTTTCGAAGAAGAATCAGAAACAGAAAAAGCCTCTTCCTCCAACCACCAGTCTCCGGTCTTGTCCGGAGCAACCTCCCGAAGTTCTTTCTTTTGATAAGCCTGCCAGCGTGAAGAAATATCATCAGCCATCACACTTTGTTCATCCGGAATTTCCTGCATGTTTTCAACCATTTCATCATACCGATCTTCCAGATAATTATCAATGTCTTCCTCTTTATTAACAGAAATCCCCGCTTCTGTCAGCACATCGAGTAATTGCGGAATTTCAATATCCTGAGCGTTTCGATCTCCGACAGTATGTTCATCTAAAAGATAACAACTGTCCAAAGCTGCCTTTGTTTTCAATCTCTCATCTTTCAAAAAGAACATGGAACTGACTTTAATCGGCAAATGATAAAAACCTTCTGCCAATAACAAATGTTGCCCCTTTTTTACTTCTGAGAAACGTGATCTGTGCAATAACCCCTGAGCAATGCTATGATAATAATTAGCATCAGCCAAACCCTTTTTGACCTTATAAAATGCTCCGGTATCGACAGAAGGAATTTGCACCGATTTTGTTCCGTAAACGGCAAGCTTGTTAAAATGCTCGCCCAATCGCTGATTATTCTCGGCAAACATCAACTTATACGAAGTCGCACTGATTATTTCTTCTAAACCATCAACCCCATAATTGTTTTGAATATTTTTCAAACCGTCCGTTAACAGCAGAAAAGACATATTTCTGTCCGGACCGTGAGTAAGCCCCTCAGACAATTGGGTAAATTTCGGCAACCGTTCAAAATCATCCATTACAAATATTAACGGAGTGTCTTTACTTTCATCTTCTCGAAGATTTTTTTCAATCAGCATATCAATAAAAAACTTAACCATAAACGCGGATGATCGACTGTCTGCTACCGTATAAATCGTAACCGGTTGTTTTTTTCCCTCGGCGGAAACTATTCCCCGAACCTGATTAAGGGCAATATCACTCAGTGATGTCCGTTCCCTGACCGAATTTTTACGAAACACGGATAACGGAGCCAACACTAAAGTAAAAATGATTTTTCGTTGTTTGCGGGAAAGATAATATAAGTGCTGCATAATTTGCAACGCCCGGGAATTATAACCAAAGAAAGCAGCTTCATTTAAGAGTTCTCCCAATAAAATCTTCCAACCTCCGGCTTTGTCGGGATCATCATTTTGCATAATCATAAAATACCGTTGAATCAAACAATCGGAAAACATTGCCAAACTAAATTCTTTTCCCTGCCAAGATACCGGAACATTTTCCCAACTTCCGACGGGAAGATAATTATCAATATCCAGCATTCCCTCATTCAAATGCCTGATTGCCGATTCGGTATATTTCCTAGGCATAAGAGCATAATAACTGAGTAACACCTCTCTATCTTCGGAAGAAAGTTTCCCTTTATCTAGAAGCTCGCTCAAAAAATAATCATTGGCACAAGCCTGATCTATTTTTGAACTATAAAACTGCAATAATCCTTCCATAGCAGTGCATGCCATTTTCTCCCAATAATTGTCTTTTTGCTTTGGCAACAAATATTGTGCTATTTCAGAAAGATATTTGTCCCTTTCCTCACCTTTGGGAGGCATTTCTTTTTCAGACAACGGATTCCATCTCGGCCAATACTCACTTTTTACAGGATTATCCGTCAGCCCCCAATTAAAATAAAATACCTTGCCCAATTGAGAACGATACCCACTGGTATATTTTACCAAAGCCCCGCTGCATTCAACGGAAACTATACTTGCTTTATCGCTTTCTAAAATAGACGGAATAGCAACAGCAGTCGTTTTTCCCAACCCGGGAGCTCCCCATACAAATACGGACAGTGATTTTTTCAGTTTAAGGATATTTCCTTGAAATCTGCCCAAAACCATCAAAAAACCGGAAAGAATACCCATTAACTTAACATCTTCCAATTTTGCATAACGATTATTCAGTCGATACCACAAAACAAAAGAATAAGAACTTTTTACATAAGAGCCGTAAACAATGATACAAAACAGTATAAGAGGAATCATCGGAACAAAAGATGCCGCTCGCAATTGAGAAAAACGAAAGGCCAAAGAAAAAACTCTCCACCATTCTGCATACGCCGTAAACAAAAACAACGGCTCATGAAACAACCTTAAAATAAAATCACCGATTTGATTAATTGTAACTTTACTGATACCTTCCTGTATCAAATGAGCCACGGAAAGACAAAACACTCCGGAAATATAAAAGCAAACAAAAGCCCAAAGCAAAAGCAAAAACAACCATAAAAAAAACCCTTTTTGATTTTCTTTATCTAAAGTATATGCTTTTTCGCTCATCTATCCGAACCTTTAATCACGGGAACGATCTCGAGAACCCATCATCCGTTCTGCAACCTGATGATTAACTTTAGCGGCTGGTTTTTCTTGAGTTTCTCGGCTGTTTTCCTTAATAACTTCATTTTGGAATTCACGTTTCTTTTCTTTGCGAGCTTCAAGCTCCTGACGTTTTCTTTCTTCAATGACTTTTCTTAACTCTGTATTATGATTTTTCTCTTCAGAGTTGGTTTCCGTCTTTATTTTTTCCAACAATTCGGCATCTTTTACATCCGGACGTTTTGTCGAACGTCTGAAAACTTTTTTTCCCACATCCAAAAGCTTATCTATACTGGTAAAATCTTTAGTCGTATCCCAAATACCGTAATTTGTCGCGTCTCCAAGAAAAAAGTCTGTCATATCAATACCTTGATTTGTTTTAGGCTTTTTCTTTTTCGGAGCCATAATCCTTTTCAACTCCTCGGCATTGGGAACCCGCCCCAAAGCTTGAGCAATCTGTTGCGGCGTAATAATACATTCGCTCAAATCAAGCTCCATGATGTTAACCCCGGTAAAATCCACCCCGGTAAAATCAACGCCTCTCAGATCAATATTTTTCAAATCAATTTTAGACAAGTCCAATAACGTTAAATTCAAACGCTGAAAATTAAGCTTATGCGGAAAATACTTAGCCAAATATTCAATCAGACTTTGAAGCTCCTCCAAACCGATGTCATCAATGGCAATATCCAACAAAATGGCATCTTGAATATCGGCATCGGTCAAAACCACGCCTTTAAGATTAGCTCCTGTAAAATTTGTCCGAACCAACTGTGCTCCGGTAAGGATTGCCCCGCTCAAATCAGCACCTGAAAGATTAGCATCGGTTAAAACCGCTCCTGAAAAATCCACTCCTTTCAGATTGGCTCCCGTAAAATCCACACCGCTTAAATTAGCGGCTGAAAAATTGGCATTTTCAAAATTTTCTCCGGAAAATTTTCCTTCCGCCAGATTTTTACCACCAAAGTCAATACCTCTGGCCGCCAAAGGATCTACAATCTTCGACAATGCCTCGGCACTTTCGTGTTGTCCGGCCGAAAACGGAACCTGAGAAGCCACGGCACTCCATGAAAAACCTCCGGCATCCGGCTCAAATAAAGAATTTGACGTAATTTTCTGCCCACTTGAAGATTGAGAGGACTTTACTTTGTCTCTCATCAAATTAATGTCAAAATCTTTCTTTCCATTATCTGACATACAAACATTAAGCTCCGGATAGATAAATAAAATCAACGGTAGCTGTTCCTGCAACCGTATTTGTTATATTAACCTAACAAATAAATTTTGACAAACATTTTTACAGAAATATTGTCTACCGCAAAATACACTCTACGCGATCACGTCTTAATTTATTGCAAATATCCCGAAACCCGCCATCTGCGGAACGAATAACCAGACGATACATTGTTGTCTTATTAACTTTTGTCTTTTCAATAACCGGATTATAACTCTGAAACTCCGGATACAGCTCTTTCAACATAGTCCATTCGACATTGGCATTTTCAGCCTGACGATAAGACCCCAGTTGCATGATTTTCTTTTTATTAAATTCTTCTCCCTCATACAAATCAAAATTCGTCAACGGCTTGTTCGGAAGGTCAATAACTTTTTTGGACGGCTTCTTTTCTTTCATCAGCTTTTCAAGCCAGTCATCCTGCTTAGCCCATTTATTCTCGATACGTTCTTCTTTTTTCTGTGCTTCGGGAACCGCTGCCAACATCTCAACCACATCCTGATTGAAACCAAGTTTCAATGTTGTGGCAATATCTTTAACTTTTGCCCTCAGCAGCGTTTTGTTAAAAGGAGAAAATCCGGCATAAAAATACAAAGAACGAATTGCCAAAGCTTGCTCAGCTAATATTTGGCTCTGTCTCAATTCTGCCGAAAGCAAAGACACTTTTAAGTTTAACAATTCAATTTTCTGTTCAGCATCCAGACGATACCTCTTTTCCAGATTTTTAATATCCTTTCTCAAAGAGTGAATTTTCTTCGTGATAACTTCTTCGTCATAATCAGCCGCCTTAACCAAATCAAAAGCCAACTCAACTTGAGTAAAAACAGCAATAGTCAAATTGTCAAAAGCCTTGGCTTTCAAAAATTTCTTTTCTTCCGCCTTTGTATTTGCCTGATAAGCCATAACCGCATCCACCAACTCTACGGCAACGTTATTGGCCCGACGCTCAAGCTCTTCGGCAAAAATCGGATCTTCTGCATTATAACCGTTTATTTGCAAACGTTCAATTTCAGGATATTTTTCAAGCAAATTAGCTTCCACTTCCCGAAAAGAATAAGACTTATTCATTTCTTTTGATAAAGCGAACTCGCTCCGGTTATGATATGCCGAACGTTGAAAAGTCTGAACATCAAGTTTCTCGTCAAAATCATCAATTTCATAAAACTTGCGTCCTTCAAGCTCCATCTTGCGTTCATCAGCTTTAACCAAACGAGCATAATCAGATTCATTAAACAAAAGGGCATTTCTCATTTCCGAAAGTTTAAGCAAAGAAACTTCCAACCCTTTTTTATAAGCAAGCTCCTCTTTAGCAAGACTTCCCGCCCGTTCCAGTTTTTTATTCAGTTCCGCCAGAATTTTATTTTCCCGAACCATCAAACGGTCGATTTCTTTTACTTTTCTTTGAGCAAACAAAGCGTCTTTATGCGATTTTATTGCCGCCAACGCCAGATTTTGAGCAGACTTCGCATAAATGGCAGCATCCACATAAGCCCTGTTATCACTCAAACGAGAAACAGCATAAACAATCGAAAAATCCAAAGCCCTTAACCCGTCATATAACGGATTCTCTTTCCCTGTTTTGACATTTAATACCTTTCGGATAACTTCTCTCGGCTGCATATTGGGATTATCACTGAAGATTTTTTTGTTCATATTCTGAGCAGTAACATCAATATTATATTTAACTGCCCGAGCCATAGAGGAATAAACATCCAATTTTCCCTTAACCGGTTCCGGATCTTGGGCAAAAAACAATTCATCAACCTGAATATCTGTATTTTTAGGCTCGTTTGAAGTTGAACACGAACAGAAAATTGTTACAAAACTGACGACAAAACATATCTTCAAAAAGTTATTCATAGGCATAAACCTTATATAAATCAAAGGATTTCGGCGGTTTCCGACAAATGTTACCTTTGTAATATTATGTAACAAGATGTTAAATGCTTTTTACCAAGAAATTTGCTATTAGTAAACTAAATTTAAATCACGTTGAAAAATTAGAGGTAAAAACATGACTAACACTATTAAAGTCGCCGTTATCGGTGCCGGTATGATGGGAAAAAACCATCTGAGAACTTATAAAAACCTTCCGGGTGTTGAACTGGTCGGTGTTTATGATATTTTCTCCGATGCAGCCAATACCGCTGCGGAAATGTTCGGAATCAAAGCATTCTCATCCATGGAAGAAGTTGCCGCTAACGTCAATGCCGTAAGTGTTGTTACAACTTCTGTAACACACGCTAATGTCGGCGAATTTTTCTTGAACAAAGGCATCCACTGCTTAATTGAAAAACCATTGGCCACAACTGAAGAAGAATGCCAAAGATTAATTACCGCCGCCAAAAGAAATAATGTAACTTTATTGGTTGGTCATATTGAACGTTTCAACCCTGCTGTTGAACAAATGGGAAAAATCTTATCAGATAAAACCAAAATCCGCTCTTTGACAGCACAAAGAATGTCTGCCGCTTCCGGACGCATTACCGACGTTGATGTTTCCATGGATTTGATGATTCACGATGTTGAAATCATCCAATCTTTGGTTCAAAATCCGGTTGTAAATATCCATGCCGCTTCTGTAAAAACACCTGACCATGCCGAAGGTAAAGATTACATCACTGCCGTTCTGGAATTTGAAAACGGCGTAACTGCCAATATTACAGCCAGCCGTATTACTCAGGCTCGTGTCAGAACATTAACTGTTACGACAGACACAAACTATATTGATATGGACTTTATCAACC